>CALEYM010000332.1 GCA_937926185.1 uncultured Bacteroidota bacterium
AGACGAATCCAACCAATTTTTTATTACGACGCACAATCCATATTTGTTGCTCAGTCTGATCGAAAAGTCGCCGCTTGAACAGGTAAACGTGGGTTTAACGGAAATGGACAACTACCAAACTAAAATCACCATTTTAAATAAAAAACAAATAGAGCGGCTGCTTGACCTGAACTCCGACGTATTTTTCAATTTTTCCCAAATCATCAGCTAATGAAAGAAGTCCATGTCGAGTGTTTTCCGGATGAAGTTTTGGTAAAAAAATTAGGCATTGCCCGAAAGCAGATCACTCACCACTCCGGGAAGTCGCGGGTATTTGCGAAACTCAAGAGTTCCAAAAAACAAATTGCGCTGGTAGATGAAGACCCTAACGGCGCTAAATGTGGCTATGAAAATAACCTGATTTTTGTATCCGAGGAATTCGGTATATCGGAATGGAGAGATAAATCCGAAAACAAGGTATTGGTTTTGAAAGGAAAACTTGAAGACTGGATAATTACCACATGCAAAGCCGCAAAGATCGATATACAGAAAGATTTCGGTTTGCCCACTAAGCCCAATGCGTTGCATGAAGTTATCAATGATCGCATCGGCAATTTTGAAAAACTGATTGATTATTTGCTTGAAAAGGAGAATACTGGGATACAGCAGCTCAAAGATCGCCTGCGATAGGTGGCAATGCATTGATTTAGTACCCCTAAGTTATTACCGCAATAGTTGTGGCAACTGGTTCCCGGAACTTTTTCCCAAAGTAAAACGGTTGCGTTCAGTATGAAACATCTGTATTTTGTCACCAATTTCAACTGAACCTTATGACTATGGATTTCAAACTCAGACCCTTCTCGCTGTCCGACCTCGACGACCTGGTGCGACACGCCAACAACTTCAACGTGTCCAAAAACCTGACCGACCGCTTCCCGCATCCTTACACGGAGGAACACGGCCGCGCGTTTATTGAAATGACGCTGGCATCCGATCCAATTACGATTTTTGCCATTACCGCGGACGACCGCGTCATCGGCGGTATCGGCCTGCACCCGCAGCAGGATGTCCAGCGTTTAAACGCTGAGCTGGGTTACTGGCTGGCCGAACCTTATTGGGGAAAGGGCATCGCGACGCGGGCTGTCAAACAAATGATCGATTTCGGTTTCCAAAACCTGAATATCAACCGCATCTTTGCCCGGCCTTACGGTTCCAACCCCGCCTCGCAGCGGGTGCTGGAAAAGGCGGGATTCCGGCTCGAAGGCCGTTTTGAAAAAACGCTGATCAAAAACGGCGTTCTGGAAGACGAACTGATCTACGCCGTCCGCCGGCCGCATTGACCACATTCCAACACATTGACCACATTCATTAAATGCACATCCACCGCTACACCATCCACTCCGGCAACCTGAAAAACCTGCGCCTGCGGGAAGACACGCTCGCCCCGCCCGCACCCGGAGAAGTGCAGGTGGCGGTGAAAGCCGTCGGGCTCAATTTTGCCGATGTATTTGCTATTTGGGGTTTGTACAAAGCCGCGCCCAAAACCGAATTTACGCCGGGTCTGGAGTATGCCGGCGTTGTGGAAGCCGCGGGCGAAGGCGTCACCCATCTGCGTCCCGGCGACCGGGTGATGGGCGTCACGCGCTTCGGCGGCTACACCACCGGGCTGAATATCGACGCCCGGTACGTGATCCCCCTGCCAACCGATTGGGATTTTAATACCGGCGCATCCTACCTGGTGCAAACGCTGACGGCCTGGTACGGCATGTCGGTGCTGGGCGATATTCAAAAAGGTCAGACCGTACTCATCCACAGCGTGGCGGGCGGCGTGGGCCTGCAAGCCCTGAAAATCGCCAAGGCGCTCGATTGTTTCGTGGTGGGCACAGTGGGCAACGCCGGCAAGGTGGACCTGGCGCGCGCCACCGGCTGCGACCGGGTGCTGGTGCGCGGCCCGCAATTTGAAGCAGAACTGCGCGAAGCCCTCGGTGACAGGCCGCTCCATCTGGTAATGGATACCGTGGGCGGGCGCTACTTCAGCATCCCCTTCCGGATGCTGGCGCCCATGGGCCGGCTGATCGTGGTCGGCTCCTCTCGCTACGCCAGCGTCGGCAACCGGCCCAATATTTTCAACCTGTTGCGACATTACCTGACCCGCCCGAAAGTGGACCCTCAAAATCTGCCCAACCAGAACAAGGGGCTCTTCGGATTCAATCTGATCTACCTGTACGAACGCGCCGACCTGCTGCATCAGTTGTTGCAGGAACTGGATCAATTAAAACTGGCGCCGCCGCACGTGGGCCACGTTTTCCCGTTTAAACAACTGGCCGAAGCCACCCGTTTGTTCCAGAGCGGCAAAACGGTGGGTAAGGTGGTGCTGACGGTGGACGGTGGGCGGTAGACGGTGGACGGTAGACGGTGGGCGGTAGACGGTAGACGGTGGACGGTGGACGGTAGACGGTAGACAGAGAGAACCGGCGATAATGAATTCGAATATAATATAACAGGATGAATATCTGTAGTATAACATCATCAGGCGCCTGTATTTCTGGCTTTCAACACGAGTGCGTTCAACGTTTACGAAACTTTCAAAAGTTTCGTAAACGTGCCTCGCAAGACCGTTGTGCTGAAAAACCGGTAGCCTGTAGGATTATGTTGTTT
>CALEYM010000333.1 GCA_937926185.1 uncultured Bacteroidota bacterium
GCCGTTTTCGATGCTGTGCGGGTATTGAAACGTCATTTTGTATAAAATTAAATAAAATAGGTGTGTTCAGTCTTCCCGGGCCGGTAGCTGTAAAGATATTGATCAAAATGGTTACCGGCCGGAGAAAACTGAACACAGTGTTATTATTTGATTGATTATTATGCGTTAATTAGCCGCGGCCGATACTTTCACATTGTTACTGATAGCCGGTACTGTTTGCAGATAGACCCATATCGCGGATACTTCTTCGTCGGTCAGCACGGTCATGGGTGGCATTAGCTGGCTGAGCGATTTGCCGTCCGGCCGTTTTCCGAAGCGCACAGCCTCGGCGAACTGCGCTTCCGTCCAGGCGCCGATGCCGGTTTCGCGGTCGGGGGTGATGTTGGCGGAAAGCGCGCTGTTGCCATGAGTGTCTGCCAGGTGGTTTCCGCCACCGAGGTACCCTTTCGATTTTTCGGGCTCGTCGAGATTATTGGTTTCAAAACTCGCGGAGTGACAGGTAAAACACTCCCATTTGCCGTTGACCAGGTAGCGGCCGTAGGCGAGTTTGTCGGAGGGCGGAGGGGCGACGATGGGTTTTTCCGGATAAGGCATTGGTTTTATCAGCATTTTCAACCACAGATTGCCCAGAAAGGCCAGCTCGGCCGGCGGCTGGCGGCGTTCGGAGGGTTGCACCTCCGGCGCGTCGGAGCGCAGGAAAGCGATAATGGCTGCCATATCTTCGTCCGACATATTCCGAAACATCATAAAGGGGCCCGAAATATGGCCGTCGCGTTTGATACCCGTGCGCAAAGCGTGCATCAGCTCGGCGTCGGTGTAGCGGCCAATGCCGGCGTCGGGATGTTGGGTAAGGTTGGCCGACCAGATTTTGCCGAACGCGTCGTCGCTGACCCACAGGTCGCCGCTGAGTTTGCCATCGGGTCCGCGATGGCAATGCACGCACATGGTCATAGTTATACGACGCCCTTCGGCGATTCGGGCGCTATCAGCGGTGATTTTCAAGTCGGGTGCTTTTACTTCATAGGTGGGCATCGACGCCAATTGGATGTAGGCGGCCAGTCCGAGGATCAAAACGAGCAGGCCAAGCAGGATAAAACCGAAAATTTTTAGCGCTTTTTTCATAACAGGGTGTGTTTTCATTAGTGAAATAAAATAACCGGTTTTCAGGCTTTTACCGCTTCGAGGATGGATTGCGGCCCCCGGGTCGGAATGATCCGGGTAAGCTTCAGACCTGCGCCGGCAAACAACCGGGCAAACTCTTCCTGTGTGCGTTCCCGTCCGCCGAGCATCACCTGCATGTGCAGGTCGTAGAAAAAACCGATCGGGCTGCCGCTGTCCGTGATGACCATTTCCATGGCCAGGATTTTTCCGCCGGGTTCGAGCGCGGCGGCGCAGGCGCGGAGTATTTCGACGGCTTTTTCGTCGTTCCAGTCGTGCAGGATGGATTTCAGGATCAGCAGATCGGCTCTCGGAACGTTCTCGAAAAAACTGCCGCCGACAATTTCGCAACGGTCGTCGTGCATAACGATGTCCGCTTCTGCCACCACGAAAGGCAAATCGAACAAGATGCCCCGTGCCTGCGGATATCGTTCCAGGATGGTTTTCAACAGGAATCCGTGTCCGCCGCCCACGTCGCATACGGTGCGAACGCCTGAGAAATCGTAGTTACCGACGAGCGTATGGGCGCTCATCCGGGAAAGATGGGTCATCCACTCGTTAAAGGGTTTGCCATATTCGGGATGCTCGCGGAAATACTCCCAGGGCTCCTGCCCCATCGCGTGCTGAAAAGCGGCCTGGCCTGTACGCAGCGAATGGATCACGTTGTTCCAGGATTCCTGCCAGGGTTCGTACGTCATCAGTTCGAGGCCTTTGGTGAGGTTGCCGGGCAAGTCTTTGCGGAAAAACTGTCCTGCCGGGCTCAGCCGGCAGTTTTCACTCTCCAATTCCACTACGCCGGCTTTCGACAGAAAGCGCAGAAAACGGAACAGGGTTTCCGGATGCGCCCCGCAGTGTACGGCTATTTCCCCAATGGTTCGGGTGTCGTCTTTCAGGTATTCGGGGATGCCCAGTTGCACGAGCGCGCTGACGGATTGCGTCATGGCGAACCCGGCGGCCAGTTGAAAAGCCTGGGCGATGGGCGGGAGAATGGATGCTGCGCTCATGATGGTGGTAGTTTAGATGGTTTAGATGGGGTTTAGATGGTTTAGATGGTTTAGATGGGGTTTAGATGGTTTAGAACTGACCTGAACACATCTAAACCATCTAAACCATCTAAACCATCTAAACCATCTAAACCATTATTTCCCTTGAGGAGGCATTACCGGCGTATTTTGTTCGAATTCCACCTGCCAGGCTCCGGTTTTGCGGCTGAGCACCATGGTGGAGCGACCTTCCCATTCGATCGTATTGCCATCCATCACGGATTTGCCACTCAAATCGGAAACGGCCACGGCCACGGTCGGAGCGAGCATACGGACCTCGGTCACCGTCATTTTGAAATTGGCGGGATCGGGTTTTTCCTGGGCAAATACGTTTGCGATATCTTCCCGGATAGCAGCCCGGCCATTGAGTTGTCTGCCCATCCAGTCAATCGATACGGCATTTTCCGAGTATGCGCCGGCCACCTTGTCCACATCGCCGGCAAACCATGATTGCATGATGCCGTCGATCCAGGTACGAACGGCCTTTTCGTCGGAAGCGGATTGGGCGTGAAGGGTTTGCTGGAAAAACGCGAAGACGCAAAAGAGCAGGGCACTGAACACTGAAGTTTTCATTGAATAACAGTTTAAATTTAAAAAATGAGTTTGAATAACTGGTGTGAAATGATGACACAAAGGTGGGGGCGGCCGTGCCCGGCATACATCGGCAGGAACGCGTAAACCGCCTACGCAGATTTGCGTATTTTAATCTAAAAAATAATTTAAAATTTTTTGTTTAAAAATAATCTAATGTATTACCTTCGCATTGCCGTAGGTCATACTGCATAAATGGCTGGCTCCAATATTTTTCAAAACAAAAACGCAACTGTCATGAAAAAACAATTGATTGCAACACTGGTAGGCGGACTTATTCTTTTCGTCTGGCAATTTCTGTCCTGGTCTTTGCTCAACGTACACGGAAGTGAAATGGCGTACACGGCCAATCAGGATAAAATCCTGGAAAACCTGGCGCAGCATCTGGAAGAAGGCAGTTATTTTCTGCCGAATGTGCCGCCCGGCACTTCAAGCGAAGCGGCACAGGCAGCCATGGAAGCCAGCGTAGGAAAGCCCTGGGCAACTATCAGTTACCACAAGTCGATGACCAATAATATGGGGATGAATATGTTCCGGGGCTTTGTGGTCGACCTGGTAGCCGTCTTTCTGCTGGTATGGTTATTTTCGAAATTTACCAGCATCGATATCCGGACTGCCGTACTGGCCAGCCTGGCCGTGGGTGGTATCGGCTACCTGACCGGGCCGTACCTGAACAGTATCTGGTTTGAGAGCAATTCGATCGGGCACCTCATCGATACGGTAGTGCAATGGGGATTGGTCGGCGCCTGGTTGGGCTGGTGGCTGCCCAGGCAATAACTCAGACCAACTTATTTTTAATGGCAAACTGAACCAAACCCGCAATCCCGTTCACGCCGAGTTTCTGGATCAGGTTGTTCCGGTGCGTATCCGCGGTGCGCGGACTAATAAACAAACGGGCGCCGATCTCGGTACTGGAATACCCATGGGCCACAAGCCGCAGCACCTCAATCTCGCGCCCGGTGAGCTGACGCAGCAGCCCCTGGTCAGGATTGTGGGTTGGTTTCAAAAGCGCCAGCGTCACTTCGCTGGCAAAATAGCTTTCCCCGCGCGCCACGCGGCGAATCGCCTCGCTCAGTTCGTCGAGCGAGGCATTTTTAAATAAAAAACCGTTGACGCCTTTTTCCACGGCGCTTTGGATCAGTTCCCGTTGGTTGAGCATGGTGAGCAAAATGACTTTAACGCCGAAAAAATCGCGTTTGATCTGCTCCAGGGCGTCCAGGCCGTTGAGCAGGGGCATTTCGTAGTCGAGCAAAATAACGTCGGCTTTTACCCCCCTGCGCAGCAGGCCAATGACTTCCTGGCCGTTGGCCGCTTCACCCGTCACTTCTACGAAATCGAGCTCTTCCAGCAGGGCGCGGAAGCCTTTTCGGACCAATTGATGGTCGTCGGCGAGCAGGATTTTTATTTTTTGATGCACCTGTTGTTAAACGCTTTTTGATGCCCTTATGATACTTCTCCCGAACGACGCACTGCAATAACGAATCATCCCGCTAAAAGTCCGCGTTCAGTGACGACCGTACCGGGAGTTTGTTTTGATTCGGCGAAATATACGCCGCTGTTTGACTTCCCAAACTTCAATTGAAACGGTTTTTCGGGATTTGCCATTTTGGCAGCTTCTGTGCTTGTCCGGGAAGATATAAAATTGTTATTGACGACGTGCCGCAATAACCGAATATCGTTTACATTTGGTGCAGGAAGTCCGCTACCCAGATAGGCATTTTCTCTGATGCCGGTCATAATGTCCTTGCCGCCGGCGATTGGCCGGGGGAAAGGGCTTTTTTATTTAAGGCTCAGGCGAAATAAAGCGCAACCTAAATCCTGTTCCCGGCCCGCCGCTATCCAATAGCGGGAGCCACAAACTAATTTTCGATCATGAAAAAGTTCCTTACACCCATCCTCTTTTGCCTGGTTGTGGTTTCTTGTCAGAAAGACCACGATAACCCACCGGTTCCGGCAAGCGACACGGCTCATTATCTGGGCAAACAAACGCTGCACCCCCTCTCGATGTCCGCCATCGATTTGAGTGCGATCCCGCAATTGTCGGATCAGGATTTCCCGTTCGGATTTATCGTAAAAAAAGAAACTTACGAAAAAGGTTTCTTAAGCGCCGATACCGTTCAAATGATCGGCGAATTCGGTTCTTTATTTTTTTTAGTCCCGGAAAATACGTCGGGCGAATACGTGCTGCACATCCCCTCGGCGCTCAGGAAGGAATACCTGAAACTTGACCTTTCCATTCAGCCGCTCCCTCCGGTTTCCAATCCCGAACTTTACCTGAAAGAGATCATGGACAACCTGTTCACCCCGGAGGCGGAACTGCTGGAAATTGCCGATGCGGTCAAGGACATGCCTTTTCCGCGAAACGCCTGGAAAGATATCAACAAATTAAAGTATTACGCAAATCACGCGCGAAGCCTGGTGGATGTCTGTACGCCTCAGGAGAAAGCCATTGTGGCGAAATACATCCAGGCCAATGAGCAGCTATTTACGCCACTGATCAATCCCATAGAATTGATTGATTCGACGAATATCAGCAGAAGTACCAATCCATCATTTAACGATGGTGTTAAAGATTTTGTTGAATCATCAAATAGACTTGCATTAGCCTCCGCATTAGTTGGCAGCATTCTTCTTTTTACTGTCCCGGGTCTTGCAATTAAGGCATTGGGCGTTGGTTTAGTAGTATTTGCCCTATATACTCATTGCGATATGGTTAGAGTGCTAATCGATAAAACTCTTTGTCCTATTGGAGTGTTTGTAGAACATATACTACCTGGGGTACATTCAGA
>CALEYM010000334.1 GCA_937926185.1 uncultured Bacteroidota bacterium
ATGTTTCTGGCGGTTGCTCACGTCGATGCGTTTTTCCGGCTCGACGCCTTCTACCAGCAGTTCTTTGCCAAAAATAAAATTCTGCCGCACGTAATCGGAAGGTACGATCCGGTCGGTGAGAAAAATCGCTTCTTTCGGGCAGGCTTCCTCGCAGAGGCCGCAAAAAATACAACGCAGCATGTTGATCTCGTACACCGCGGCGTATTTCTCCTCGCGATACAGTTTTTCTTCGCCTTTTTCACGTTCCGCCGCTGTCATCGTAATCGCTTCCGCCGGGCATGCTACCGCGCACAGCCCGCAGGCAGTACAGCGTTCGCGGCCCTGCTCGTCGCGCTTGAGCACATGCCAGCCCCGCCAAACCGGGGCGAAGGGCCGCTTCTCGTCCGGGTAATTGACCGTATTCTTTTTGCGGAAAAAATGCTTCAGGGTGATCCACATGCCCTTGAAAATAGCGGGCAGGTAGATGCGCTCCCAGAAGTTCATCTTCTTATTGACAACAAGTTTGGAACGGGTAGTGAGTGGTTGCATAATCTCTGTTAATGTGGTTAATGTGGTCAATGTGGTTAATGTGGTCAATGTAGTCAATGTGGGGGAGGCTATTGGCCAAATAACAGCACGCCCCCTCCGGTCAGCAGCATATTCACGATAGCCAGGGGGATGAGCGATTTCCAGCCCAGGTGCATCAACTGGTCGTAACGGAAACGCGGCAGCGTCCAGCGGATCCACATGAACACGAAGATGAAGAAAAAGGTCTTGGCCAGCATCACGATGGGGCCCATCAGTCCGCCCAGCCAACCCGGATCAACTCCCGGGAAGTTATACCCCCCGAAATACACCGTGGCGATAACGGCGCAGGAAATGAACATGTTGATGTATTCGGCGAACAGGAAAAAGCCGAGTTTCATCGAACTGTATTCCGTGTGGTAGCCGCCGATCAGTTCGGTTTCACATTCCGCCATGTCGAAGGGCGCGCGGTTGCACTCGGCCAGGGCACAGATGAAAAAGATCAGGAATCCGAGCGGTTGGTACCACACGTTCCAGTTCAGGCCGGCTTGCTGGGCGGCCATTTCTTTCAGGCTCAGTGTGCCGCTCATCATCACCACGGCAATGAGCGAAAGACCCATTGCCAGTTCATAAGAGATCATTTGCGAGGAAGCTCGTATCGAGCCGTAGAGGGAGTATTTATTGTTCGAAGCCCAGCCGCCGATCATGATGCCGTAAACGCCCAGCGAGGTGAATCCCAGGATGTAGAGTATGCCGATATTCAGGTCGGTCAGTTGCAACGAAACGGGCCGGCCGAAAAGCGTCAGTTCGGTGCCCCAGGGAATGACCGCGCTGGTCATGCAGGCCACGAACATGAAGGCGCCCGGCGCCAGGATGTACAGCCAGCGCTCCGCCGCGTTGGGCATAAAGTCTTCCTTGGTAAAAAACTTGACGCCGTCGGCCAGCGGCTGCAGTAAACCGAATGGCCCTGCCCGGTTCGGGCCCATCCGATCCTGGAAAAAAGCGGCTATTTTACGCTCGCCATACGTGGCGTACGCGGCCACGCTCAGGGTAACGGCAAACAACACGACCACGAAAATCGCTTTTTCAAGCACCAAAGCGGCATCAAACAATAACATGGAATGCATAAATTCTATTCTTGAGGCGGCATCACGTCCGGGTTGATCCCTTCCTCCGCCAGATATTTGCCAAGGTTAAAAGTTATTCCTTCAATCAATTCTATCTCTTTATCCCAGTCGATGATTTCCCAGTTTTTATCCGGTTCCGCGGTGATAATTTTTTTACTTCTCGACAATACCCAAATCAGTTTCTTTGTTCCAAAATCAAATAACTTATTCGTTTTCAGACCGATAAACTCAACCTCCGTCATGGCGGTGTCATCCCATTCGGCCTGAATGTCAACTTCTATGACACAGTAGGCCGGGACGTCCACGTATTTTGCGGTGATTTTTTGCGGGGTCAGCACCTTGCGGTCGAAGACGGAAATATCGAGTGAAAGATTGTTCTTATGACCGAGGTGATTGCCGGTCTCTCCGGGTATAACCCGGTATTTTTTGAGATCAAGATGTTTTAAAAGCAATTCCGTGAAATAGCTCACGATGATGCCTTGAAGTCCGCTCCAGCCCATGATTTCTTCTAAAGTTTTTTTGCCATTTAGAACATGCCGGTAGCCCCGGTAATAAAATTTAATCCCGTCAATGACTTCCTTGACGAGGTACTCCGGCACTTTCCGTTTGCGGGCCGGCGCTCGTGGTTGCTGTTTGACTGCTTGTGCTGTTTGCATATTCACAAAATTACTTCTTATTTAGAAGAAACTCCATTTTATGGAAAAATGACAATGATTACCCGTTTCTATTTTACCGTCAGCGTCTCGCTCTCGTAGTGGTTTTGCCCGATCACCGAATGCCGGTCGATATCGCGCGGCCCTTCAATGACCCAATCGCCCGGGGCTTTCTTTTCAAAACGGCAGGTATTGCAGATAAAATCGCGCACCTCGCCGTATTTGTCCTTGCGGGCGGTAACCCGGTAAATTTCATTCCCGTACATCCACACCACTACTTTACCGCTGCAGGTGGGGCAGGCGCGGTGGGCATCCATCGGATTGAGAAACCACACGCGGCTTTTGAAACGGAATGTGCGGTCGGTGAGGGCGCCCACGGGACACACGTCGATCACGTTGCCGGAAAAGTCGTTGTCGATGGCTTTTTCGATAAAGGTACTGATCTCCGCGTGGTCGCCCCGGCCGACGACGCCGTGCACGCGCTCCGGCGTGAGTTGCTGGGCGGTGTATACGCAGCGGTAACACAGTATGCAGCGCGTCATGTGCAGTTTGATATACGGGCCGATGTCGATCTTTTCAAAAGTGCGGCGTTCGAATTCGTAGCGCGTGTTGGCCAGGCCGTGTTCGAACGACAGGTCCTGCAAGTGGCACTCGCCGGCCTGGTCGCAGATGGGGCAGTCGAGCGGGTGGTTGAGGAGCAGAAACTCCACCACGCCCCGGCGGGCGTTGAGCACTTCCTCGCTGCTGATATTGGCCACTTCCATCCCGTCCATTATGGTGGTCTGGCAGGATGCCACGAGTTTGGGCATAGGCCGGGGGTCTTTTTCCGAACCCTTGGTCACTTTCACTAAACAGGTGCGGCATTTCCCACCCGAGCCCTGCAGGGTGGAGTAGTAGCACATGGCCGGCGGCACGATGTCGCCGCCGATTTGCCGGGCGGCGTTTAGGATGGTGGTGCCCTCGGGTACCTCGATTTCGAATCCGTCTATTTTTACTTTGGGCATGTTATTATTTTTGAATATGCATTTTTCCTCCAAACCCGGCCAAAGATGTTCTGAAAATGCGGTTCAACATCTCTGTATCAGGCTGTTTGAGAAATTGGTAGTCTTTCAGGTATGCGGTGTAATATTCGATCTTTCCTTCCAAAAAGGCGTTCAGGATTTCAATTTTAGGCTCTTCACTCAGTTCTTCGCCGTTCATTTTTCGCGCCAGCAATTTATTAATTTCCAACCTCAAATCGCTTTCCGGCACTTCGGCGTCAAGCAATTTTTGAAATTCTGTCGGCGCCATCGTGTTTGTCCGTTCAATCCACATGCAAGCCAGCACCGGACGCAGGACGTAGAAATATTTTTTCGTCCTGACAAAATCCCGTTTCAGGTACTCCCTGAAATTACCCGATGCCATGCTCAGATAGTGATACAGGCATGATTTCGGGTTGAAATACCCGGCGGCCGCGGCTCTCATTTGGTCGATGGTAAACGGCTCTTCGTGATAGACAATCGGGCTGTTGAGCCATTCGAGCAGGGGAGGGTTGGACTTTCGAAACAAGCGCAGTGCCTTTCGCAATTCCCAGCCACTTAAATCCAAGTCGTTGGGCAACATAATTTCAATGCTGTCCTTTTTATCGTCAATCGAAAGATACCACTCCTCCCGGTGCAGGTAAATGAATCGGACATCCCAATCGCTGTTCGCCGAAGCAAAACCCCATGCACGGCTGCCACTCTCTACGGCGTAGAGGATTTTAATGTTGTGCTGGAGTTCGAGATTAATCAGTTCGGTTTGGATGAGGTTGGTCATAATCCCAGGTGCTGTTTTAAAAAATCGTGCAACGGTTTCAAAGGCGCCTTTGTGCCATCGAGTATCCAGTGGTTAGTATTGGTAAAATCGCGTTTCGGGTCTTTTGCCAATTCTTTTTCCGCATCTGTTTCGCCTAAAAGCACTTCCAAATAACTATAAATCTTCGATTTTTTGGCTGGAATAGTGTATTTGGAGCCTGGCCGGGCCGGATTGTCATATTGCCCCACGCAAATTTCATAATTGTCCCAGCAGTCAAGAATAACTTTGTTTTGCGGGTGAATGATTTGCTCCAAAAGGTTTTCAAGTTCGCCGTCGCCGGCATTGTCGGGCAAAAGAAAAAATGGAAAATTCATCTTCAACTCTTGCATCACCTGCCCAAGCATTTGCTGTTGTGACGAAAAATCATCGGCATCGATAATGACGATGTTTTGAACGTTTTGCTGAAGATTCTGATTAAAAAACGAACTAATTTTGGGGGTGACAAATGTATTTTTACCACCCAAATCTTGAATCTGAATGTCAATTTTTCTCTCCTCCTCACGGCATGAAAAATCCTTTGTATTGAACGACACGCCAAACCAGACTTTCATCACATCTGCCAGAAACTTCTGGTCGGCTTTTCCTTCCACCCAGAAACACACGCTTACCATCCTTTTTTGCCTCCCCGCGTCTCGAACCCGATTTCAAGGGCGTATTGCAATTGTTCAAAGTTGTGTACGTTGGCCACGACTTGTCCATCCGGTTTTTCAAGTAATGAATATTGTCTTACTGTGGACTGGTATTCCACCATATCGGGGTCTTCAAAAACCTCTGCGAAGGTTTGTTGACATTCAAGACTGTGAGTGGTCATAAAGAGTTGGACATCGTTTTTCTGGGCCACTTGAAAAACCGTTTTTAAAAAAAATTTCATACGGGAGTAGTGAATACCGGTATCGATTTCGTCAATCATAAGACGCAGGCCTTGATTTTTAGAAATTTCAAGCAGAACATGCAAAGCACGAATAACACTTTCACCAAATGTAGCAATCGGCATCAATTCGTCTTTTCCTTTCAGTCCTACCAAGAGTTGATCGTTGCCGCTAATCTTCCTCACTTCAAAGTCTTCTACATCCGGTAGTAAAAACTTCATATCGTCAATAAGTTGAACCTTTGCCTTTCTGCTAAAGGCAACCTGTTCGAAGTAGGCTTTCGGAAGCAGTCCATTGCTCTGAATTGATGTAGAAACAAGTGGCAATTCCCAATTTTTTATATTTTGCCCTATGATATGTTCATAGATGCCTGCGATTTCAGTTCCTCCAGTTTCTTGATCTCCACCGATTGTTCCGTACTCGTGATGGTCGATGTCAGGAAATTTATAATAACCGGAATCAGTAAACTCTAAGTAACGATCATCCGGGGTTTTTCCAGTGAATCTGACATCTTCAAAACCTGGTTCCATAGGATCGGAATTATTCATCGGAGGCCTTGCCATCTGAATGTTTATATAACTTCCGTGATCCCT
>CALEYM010000335.1 GCA_937926185.1 uncultured Bacteroidota bacterium
AAAACTGTTCGTAGTTTAAAATTCGAAGTTTGAAGGACGGTATGCCATGAAAAAACAGGTATTTTCATTTAGCCCCTCTTTGCTGGAAATTTTTTTGCTGGAAATGGCCGTTTGGCTGGCGCTTTGGTTGATGAATAATTATTTAGCCACGCTTTTAACGCTCATCATTACTGCTATCGTATTTGCCGTACTGGTCATTGCCCTGATTGCGGAGCTAATTGACCGTTCGAAGGTGCCCCGCAAGTATTTCTGGGTGATGGGCGTCAGCGTTATTGCTCCCATTTTATCCGCATTGATTTACCTCCTGATTTTTGGAGGAAAGATCGATTTTGATCTGTAAACTTCAAGATTACGCGCCTGCCGGCATACGGGCAAACTTCAAACTTTAAACTCCGGACTTTCCATTTCTTCGAACGTGCCGGTCTGCCGGTTTTTCCGAACATTATTCCAGCTGAAATAGCGTCCGTTCATCACGATATACACGCCCGGGGGCAATACCTGAACAAAGGCAAGGGCGCTGCCGAGGTTAAAAAATCCGTCGGAAGAAGTGCCGAAAGCGTAAGGGATCATGGCGCCGGTGAGTACGATGGTTTTGTTTTCTATAGCCGATTCGGCCAGTACCCGGGCTGTGTTCACTATGCGGTCAGTGCCGTGCGTGATGAGGATCCGCTGATGCGGCGATTTGCGGCAATTATGCACGATAATGGAAATGTCTTCTTCGGTCATGTCGAGCGAATCGATCATCATCAGGGTTTTGATGTCGATGGGTACTTCGCTGCGCCCCCGTTCGAACATTTCTTTCAGGTGGGTATCCTGAAAGTACAATTCGCCGGTGATATAATTGTACTCTTTGTCGAAAGTGCCTCCGGTGACAAAAACCTGGATCATGTGCAGGGTAAAAATGGTGAGCCGTTGTCGGGTTGTTCCGGTTAAATTTTAATGGCTGCAAAGAAACGTGAATTCCGGCGCTTGCGGTGTAAAAAACGTTTTTACCTTTGCCGCCAATTAAAAAGTAACGTTGTATGAAAAATGAAGAATACGCGGAGAACCGCGGTCGCGACACGATCGTATTTCTGGTAAGCCTGCTTGGCTGTGTCGCCCTGTTGATCTGGAAACCCGAATGGGTGTGGGTATCTTTCCCTTTCCTGTTTACATCTCTTGCCGGCGCATTCGGTCGTTTGTGATTTTGTGTTAAGGACATACGCCGGCGCCGCCTGCTTCGTTAAAATATCCAATCTCTTCGAGAGAAGCCCGATGGGCACAATCTTCCTTCCTGCCGCGTGGTAGATACCCAGTAATTGTCGTTTCGGCAACAAAGGGTTTCTGCCGCGCGGCTTTTTTATGTTGATTTGTTGATTTGAGGGGCCAAGCGCAGGGCCCTCAAATCAACAAATCAACAAATCAACATAAAAATAGAAATCCCTCGCCGGTACGACGAGGGACTCTAACCCAAACAAATAAACACAAAAACTACTTGGTGCAAGTTTAAGACAAGTTTTGGAGTTGCGGCAAATTTCAAGCGGAAATTTTTTAACATTTTTTAAAAGTTTTTTGGTTGCGGGGCGATTGGCAGAACAATGCCCGCAAAAAGGCGGTAAAAACGAAAAAAAGATTGGTTTTTTGCTGCCGGCATTCCGGCTGTTTCCGGCGGATACGTACTAATGACTTCATACCTTCGCTCCATGCGTTTTATTCGTTTCTTTTTTGCCCTGCTCATTACCGGTTTGCTGGTCTGGCTTTTACAAACCCCGCAACAGGCCGGCAACAAAACACTGCCCGCTTTGGGCGCTTTTTTTAACCCGTTCAGCGGTTTTTGGCGCAATGCCGAGCCGGCAGATGTTTCCCGGCATTTGCCCGGAGAAATAAAACTGCAGGGCCTGAGCGGCCCCGTCCGGGTATCCTGGGACGATATGCTGGCGCCGCACATTTTCGCCGCCAACCTGACCGATGCCGTTCTGGTGCAAGGCTATGTGACGGCGCAGCACCGGCTTTGGCAAATGGACCTGATCACCCGCAAAGCAGCGGGCCGGCTTTCCGAAATACTCGGCGAGCGCACCCTTGCCCTCGACCGGCTTTCGCGCCGGCGCGGCATGGGATATGCCGCCGAAAACGATCTGAAAGGTTGGCAAAAGTCGCCGGAAAATACCCGGCTGCTGGAAGCATACGCCGCGGGTGTGAATGCCTGGGTGGAGCAACTAACTCCCGCCGATTATCCGCTTGAATTCAAATTGCTCGGCTACGATCCCGAAGCCTGGACGCCCTTGAAAACCGCCCTGGTGTATGAAAGCATGGCCGAAACGCTGTGTTCACGCGACGACGATCTGGCTGCCACCAATACGCTGGCGCATTTCGGGCTTTCCACTTTTAATATGTTGTACCCGGAGTGGATGCCCGGCCAACAACCGGTCATACCGGACACCGGGCAGTGGAAAAACATCCGGGCAGCGCTTCCGGCAACTACCATCGATGCCGCCGGCCTTACCGGTGTTTCCGAAGTGGATCAAAATGCCGGCGCCGATCAGGATATGGACGGTAGTAATAACTGGGCCGTCGCCGGCTCCCGCACCCGCTCCGGTCATCCGCTCCTGGCAAACGATCCGCATCTGAGCCTTTCTTTGCCTTCTGTATGGTTTCAGGTACAGATCCATCTGCCCGACCAGAACAGCCACGGCGTATCGCTGCCCGGTGTGCCCGGCATTATCATCGGATTTAACGAAAACATTGCCTGGGGCATGACCAACGTGGGACAGGATGTGTCGGACTGGTACAAGCTGACCTGGGCCGATTCTGCCCGTACGGCCTACGTGCTCGACGGTCAGCCGCGATCCGTGGAATGGCGGATAGAAGAAATTGGTGTTAAAGGAAAATCCGCGCTGCGCGATTCGGTGCGGTACACCGTATGGGGGCCGGTCGTATATGACCATCAGCCCGACCACGCGCTGCGCGACTGCGCCCTGCGCTGGATTTCACACGATATGCCCGAACGGAATACGTTCGATTTGTTTCTGTCGCTGAATGCGGGTAAATCGTACGCTGATTACCAGAGAGGCATGAACAGTTTCGATTGCCCGGCGCAAAACTTCGTCTTTGCCTCCCGCTCCGGCGATATCGCCATTCAGGTGCAGGGCAAATTCCCGCTCCGGAAAAAAGAGCAGGGCCGGTTTGTCCAGGACGGCAGCCAAAGCGCCAACGCCTGGGCCGGTTTTATACCCCAGGATCAGGTACCTTCGATGAAAAATCCCTCCCGGGGTTTTGTGTTTTCGGCCAACCAGCACTCCACGCCACCCACTTATCCATATTATTATTGCAGCCCGGATTTCGACAGTTACCGCGGACGCCGGATTTACGAGCGCCTGTCTGCCATGCGCGATGTGACCGCGGACAGTATGAAAGCCCTCCAACTGGATAATTTCAGCCGCCGCTCGGGCGATGCGCTGCCCGCCATGATGGCCCTGCTTGACCGTTCGCAACTGGATGCCGGGGGCAAGGAGATGGCAGATCAACTTGCCGCCTGGAATGCCCGTTACGAACCGGAGCTGCTGGCGCCGACTTTGTTCGAAGTTTGGTTCGATTCGTTGTACCGCTTTACCTGGGATGAAATGTACGCTTTAAGGGAGGCAAAAAAAGATATTCTGCTGCCGGCTTCGTGGCGCCTGATCGCCCTTATGCGGCAGGATACGGCCAATGTTTTTTTTGACGACCAGGCTACGCCGGGCCGGGAAACGGCGCGCGATATGGTGGCCAAGTCTTTTCTGGCAATGCAAAATTATTTTCGCCAAAACCCGGAGGCAAAAACAGATTGGGGACGCTCGAAAGGTTTTATCATCCGCCACCTGGCCCAAATAGACGCATTCAGTCGCGCGGATGTGGTTGTAGGCGGCCACCGGAATGCGCCCAATGCGATCAGCAAAAATCACGGCCCGTCGTGGCGCATGATCGTGGAATTGTCCGACCCGGTGCGCGCGCTCGGCGTTTATCCGGGCGGCCAGTCGGGCAATCCGGGCAGTTATTTTTACGACAATATGGTAGATATTTGGGCTGCCGGTGAATACAATGAGCTGTTATTACTTTCCGGCCCCGAAGCCATGCCGGCCAACCGTTCCTTAGCGCAACAAACCTTTTCACCGAAATGAAGCCATCGCTTTATACCATTCTATTTGTATTGATAGCCGGTCAGTTGTGCCGCTTCGGTTTGCCCTGGTGGGCAATAGTACCTGTCGCAGCCCTTGCTGGTTGGATGTTTCCGCAGCATCCGGCAAAGAGCCTGCTCGCGGGATTTGCCGGCGGATTTCTGTTGTGGACCCTCCAGGCCTGGTGGATTGATCAGGACAACAACGGTATTTTGTCGGCCCGTATTGGCGCCTTGTTCATGGGTTTGCCGGGCTGGGCGCTGCTGCTCCTGACGGGTTTCCTGGGCGGGTTACTGGCCGGATTCGGTTGTCTGACAGGGCGCTGGGCCCGGGATTTGGTCGGCCAGCCGGCAAAAACCATTTAAATGTCCAAAATTTGTATTCTGGCATGGTTTTTCCGTTTCACAGAAGTAAATTTGCTTTTCAAAACTGTTCCTCATAAACCCTCATAAACCCTCATAAACCAACAAATTTACATTTCAGTCTGACCTTAATGGGTCTTGCCTTCGCGTTTAAGTAATCCACCAATTTTGAAGTATGGGCAAAGCCGGCACGAAACTGCCGGCTTTTGTTTTTCTGGCCCTGCCCTTAATTGCGCGTTGTGGATTTGAGGATTTAAGTTAAAATTCCCGACTTATATTTGCCTGCCGGACACCGGAATTGCCCCGGGTGTCCCGACGATACGCGCCGAGCGCCTGGTGGTGCTGTTCGGCAAATCCGGCTACGGCAAATCCTCCCTGCTCAATGCCGGCGTATTGCCCCGGCTCCGGCAGGTAATGACCCCGGTGGAAGTGCGCCTGGGCGAATACATCGCCGGGCAAAGTTTTCCACCCGTCGAAACCGTGCAGCGCAAAGCAGCCCTGCCCCTGAAACTCAAACCAGAAGCCGCCTTCCTCGCCGATCTGCCGCCCACCCTCTGGACGCACTTCAAACAACTCGACAGCGCCGAAAAAGGCGCCTACCTGCTGGTATTCGACCAGTTCGAAGAGTTTTTCTCCTACCCGCCCGATCAGCAACGCGCCTTCCGCGACCAACTGGCCGAGCTGCTCAGCGGCGAACTGCCCGAAGACCTGCGCGAAGCCGCCCGCACCCTCGACCGCGAACAACGCCGCCTGCTCACCGTCCCCATGGGTATCCGGGTGCTCTTCGCCATCCGATCCGACCGCCTGCACGAACTCGACCGCCTCAAAGACCGCCTGCCCGCCATCCTCCACAAACGCTACGAACTCAAGGCGCTCAGCCGCGAACAGGCGCGGGAGGCGATCGTGGGGCCGGCCATGTTGAGCGTGCCCGGGTTCAACCCCACCCCCGCCCCCCCGACCTGCGGTACGGGACAGGCCTCCCCTGAGGGGGAGGGGAGACGTGGAGCACACGGTAGAGTACGCTGCGGTCCGATCTACGGTCCCCTCTACGTCTCCCCTCCCCTTCAGGGGAGGCCTGTCCCGTACCGCAGGTCGGGGGGTCGGGGGTGGGGTTGAAAAGGACGGAGAACCATCCCAAAATCCTTAAGTTGATGGCTATGGGCCTGTCCCGTACCGCAGGTCGGGGGGTCGGGGGTGGGGTTTCACGCGGCCGGCAATATGCACAGCCAACACTCCGTGGTAGTAGCCCCCCAGTTTTTTTTAAATCGCACGCTAAAAAAGAGTTTTTTAAAACAAAACGTATGCAAACGAGATTTTGCCGCGTATAACTCGCCAATCCAAACTACCCTCCCTTTTTTTTCCCTGCCGCTTGTCATCCGCCGAAGGCAGAACCGTCCGCTCGTCCGCCGCTACAAAAACCTGTCTGCTCTACGCATACCGCACTGCGCGACGTTGACTGTGGGTCGGACGGATGGTTACGCCATGACAAGCGCGCAGAGGGGGGAGCTTGGGTTGGTGAGTTATATGTAGCCAAAAAACAATTACACAAATTGTTTTATATTTTATTTTCTTGTCGTTTCTTTGTTATAGAAATGAACAACTTGGAATTCTTATCCCATGAAGAAACGAATACGGGCCTCCCACCATCCCCACAACAACTATTTTGCGGCCGTTGCCTCGATCAAAGAAGTGGCCGAAGAGCTCATCCGTTTTGCCGCGGGCGCCAGGGTGACCCGAAACTTAGATTTTAGCACCTTAGCGCCGGCATCCACCTCTTTTATTGACAGGAAGCTGAAAGCGAGTTTATCTGACCTTGTGTACACCTGCCAAACGAAGGATGCCAGACACCCGGTACGGATATGTTTTCTATTTGAGCACAAAAGCCGGAAACCGGGCAGGGCCGTGGTTTTACAATTGTTGCGGTACATCCTGAGCATGCTCGAAGCGGAAGAAAAACAAGGTACGATGCCCTACTCCCTGACGATTCCCATCGTTTTTTACCATGGCAAAGAGCGATGGGAACCGCAATTTCTGCGCGAATTATATGGAGTCATACCGAAAGAACTGCGCCGCTACCTGCCCGGCTTCGAGTATTTAGTAATCGATATTCAGGGCTTGAGCGACGCAAAAATCATTGCCTTGCGCGATTCCTTGCTTATTCGCAACATCTTTTTAGCGATGAAACACGCCTGGGAGGATGACTTTTATCGCAGGAATTTTGCTAAAGTTATTATTTTTGAAGCTGAAAACATACGAGAAGATGCGCTTGATCTGCTGGTCGAGCTCACGCTTGTCTACGTACAACAAGTTACCACCATTAAAAAGGAGGAATATATGGAAGCGATTCAAGCACTGCCAAAACCGAAACAAAAGCGGGTTAAAACCTCTTGGGAGCAGATCACGGAGGATTATTTTCAGGAGGGCATGGAAAAAGGCATGGAAATACCCATTCGTCAATACTTGCTGCGGTTTCCAAATGCGTCCGATACAGAGGTTGTGTCCTTGCTGGGCGTCCCGATTGAATTGGTACAACGTGTCCGGGCTTCCTTGCCGAAGCAGGATGTGTAACATTGTTCTCCGGCTTACCAGAATGCCGGATAGCAGCCACTAAGCGGGTGAATGTCCTGTCAACTGCCGTCCGCCCTGAGTCTTGTGAGGGGCAGAGATGCGGTTAGAGCAGGGGGTATGGCAGCAGTGTCGGTAGCGCGAACAAAGCGAAGGCTCTGCTGCCGGTATGCCGGCGGTTTATTATTTCTCATATCTCCTCCCGTTCAATTGGACAAGTCATGCAGTGGGAACCTCCGCGGGCGCGCGACAATTCGTTCGAGGGAATGGTAATGATCATATTTTCCACCTTATCCGGCGAAATCTTGCCGTTGTCGATGTCGCGCAGCAGTTTTTCGGCGCCCACGACTTTATAGCCAAAATCTTTAAATGCTTTTTCGGTGATCGGGTTGCGGTCGTAGGTGATGGCGACGCCGGGTTTAAGGGCCACGAGGTTGCAGCCGTCGGTCCATTGTTCGCG
>CALEYM010000336.1 GCA_937926185.1 uncultured Bacteroidota bacterium
AAAGCGACGTCTACCACGGTTCGGTCGCCGACGGTGATCTCTTTTGCCGTATAGCCCGTGTAAGTAAACACAAGTACAGAGGCCGGACCCGCTACCGTTAGTGAATAGTTGCCATCCAGGTCCGTGGCGGCGCCGTTGTTGACGCCCTTTTCTTTTACGGTGGCGCCGATCAATCCGGATCCGTCCGTCTGGTCGGTGACCCGGCCGCTGATGCGTACCTGGGCACTCCCGTTGTAAACAGCCAGCAGGAGCGGCAGCATCAGCCAGATTTTGTTTAATGTAAAGATTCGCTTCATAATAGAATGGATTTAATCTTAAGGTTATCGGGTTGCGGGTTGGCGGGTTGCGGGTTAGCGAACCCGTAACCCGCCAACCTCCATCAAAGCATGGTCACCCGGACTTTTTTTGTATCCATCGAATTTCCGCCCGCCATGATCTCAAAATCGCCCGGTTCGGAGCCGAAAGACATGTCCTTGCGGTAGAAACTGAAATCAGTGTCGTTGAGCGTAAATTCGACGGTTTTTGCTTCTCCGGGCGCCAGCATGATTTTTCGGAAGCCCTTCAGTTCCCGCACCGGGCGGGTTACGCTGGCTACCAGGTCGCGCACGTACAATTGCGCCACTTCCTCGCCGGGGCGTTTACCTGTATTGCGCACGTTGACGCTGATGCGCAGCGGCTCGCCTTTTTTAAAGGTCGTTTTGTTGGGCTTTGGCTCGGAGTATTCAAAGGTGGTATAGCTCAGGCCATAACCGAACGGATACAGGGGCGTATTCGGCATGTCGATATATTTACTCGTCCACTTGCTGTTCGGATCGAAGGGACGGCCCGTGCTTTTTTCATTGTAGTATATCGGCACCTGACCCACCGAACGCGGGAAAGTCATGGGCAATTTTCCGGAAGGATTGAAATCGCCGAAGAGGATATCGGCCAGCGCGTGACCGGTTTCGGTGCCCAGCCACCAGGCTTCGAGGATCGCCGGGGCGGTTCTGTCCACTTCCGGGATCGCCAGTGGCCTGCCGTTCATCAGCACTACCACAACCGGTTTACCCAAGGCTACCAACCCTTTTATCAGTTCTTCCTGTACGCCCGGTAGGCCAATTTCGGCGCGCGCGGCGGCTTCCCCGCTCATCATGGCCCTTTCGCCCACGGCCACTACCACCACGTCGGCCTTCCTGGCGATCTCCATAGCCTTCAAATAACCGCTTTTCCGGGTGCTTTCCACCTCGCAGCCCTCGGCATACGTTACAGTTCCCGTGCAAACCGATTTTATGCCCTCCAGCAAACTGACGCATGAATTGCCGTCGCCGGCGCCCGACCAGTTGCCGATCAGGTCGGTTCTATTGTCGGCCAGGGGGCCGATAACGGCAATGTTGGCCGATTTGGACAAGGGTAATACTCCGCCTTCATTTTTGAGTAAAACAACCGATTTCCGGGCTACGTCGCGCGCGGCAGCCCGGTGTTCGGCGGAAAAGACCACCTGCTTCTCCCGGTTCTCGTCGCAAAATTTATAGGGATTTTCGAACAAGCCAAGCTGAAATTTTACCCGTAAAATGCGGCGTACCGCCTCGTCGATTTCAGCCACCGAAGCCTTGCCTTCTTTCAAGGATTGTTCCAGGAAACGTTGATAGATAGCGCCCTGCATATCCATGTCCACCCCGGCATGCAGCGACAGTTCGCCGGCTTCTTTTTCCGTGGCGACTACGCCGTGGCTCACCATTTCGTTCATCGACGTATAGTCGGTCACCACGAAACCTTTGAAACCCCATTCGTTGCGCAAAATATCGGTCATCAGGTAGCGGTTGCCGGTTGCCGGCACGCCGTCGTAGTCATTGAAAGCGGTCATTACCGTGGCAGCGCCGGCCTTTACCGCGGCCTCGTAGGGCGGCAGGTAATATTCGCGGAAAAACCGTTCGCTCATGTCCACGGTATTGTAATCGCGGCCTGCCGCGGGCGCGCCATAAGCGGCGTAGTGTTTCACGCAGGCCAGCACGGCGTCGGTATTCCCGATGCCCCTGCCCTGAAATCCGCGCACGCGGGCTTCGGCGATCCGGCAGCCCAGCCAGGTGTCTTCCCCGGCGCCTTCCATTACGCGGCCCCAGCGGGGATCGCGACTCACGTCGACCATTGGGGCAAAGGTCCAGTGCAGACCCGAAGCCGCCGCCTCGGCAGCCGCGATACGCGCCGATTTTTCTATCGCCTCCATATCCCAGCTGGCCGCTTCTCCCAACGGGATGGGGAAAATGGTTTTGTAGCCGTGGATCACGTCGTAACCAAAGATAAGCGGTATTTTCAGCCGGGTTTCTTCCACGGCAATGCGTTGCAGTTCCCGCGTGAATTTTACGGTATGGCTGTTGAACAGCGCACCGCAACGGCCTTTGCGGATATCTTCTGTATAACCTTCCCGGATGGTGGGGCCTGTGGAACCCCAATCGGTGGTGAACAGCGTCATTTGGCCGATCTTTTCTTCCAGCGTCATCAGCGCGAGCAGTGAATCGACGCGTTTGTCGATGTGGTCCGGATTGTTTTGAATACTTCCGGGTTTGCGCCAAACAAATGCGCTGAACAGCAGCAGAAGCATAGAGGGTAATATGAATTTTATATTATGCATATTGATAAACCTTATAAACTCTATAAACTTTATAAACCTTATAAACGTCATAAACCCATTTGTTGATTTTCAGGCGAACGAACCGTTCGCCTTACTTGTGTTGCGCGAACAGCCAATCCAGCACCTCCGGGTTGTAGAATGTCTCCTGCCAGATGGCATGTCCGAGCGTGGCGTATTCCGTGTATTTTACAGGGACATTCAGCGCCTCCAGGGCTTTTACCAGCCGGCGGGAATGTTCCGGCAGGCGTACTTCATCGCGCAGGCCGTGAAAGAACCAGAGGGGAATATCTTTGATTTTGCCGGCAAATTGCGGGTCGCCGCCGCCGCAAACCGGAATACCCGCCGCAAACCATTCCGGTTTACGCATCAGCAGGTCGACGGCGCCTGCGCCACCCATCGACAATCCGGCCACGTAGATCCGGTTTCTGTCGATGGCCGGATTTTCGTCCAAAACTTGTTGGATCAGGTTGGTCAGCAGGCGCATCGGTTCGGTGGGTTGTTCCGAAAAATTGGTGGAGTTGTCCATGCTGGTTCCCGACCAGCGGACGCCAGGCGGGCATTGCGGCGCCAGGATAAAGCAGGGATTTTTGCGAAAGTTTTCAGGTTCAACAAACGCATAGACGCCATTCCGGAGCTGCGATTCGTTGTCGTAGCCGCGCTCTCCCGAACCGTGCAGGAAAACGAGGAGGGGGAGTTTCCGCTCCCGGCCCTGCTGGTCGGCCAGCTGTCCTCTGTTGGTCAGTACCAGGCCGGGTATGCTGTTGCTGGCCAATCCGTTGGCCGGCCGTAAAAAACAATATGGCAGGGCAGTGTTTGTTTGCTCCCGATAAACACCCCGGTCGAAATAAAAGCGCGGGTTTGTTGGTACTTCCGGGTTAGGCGCCGCGGCAGGAAAAGGTGTTGGCGTGAATCCCTCGTAGCCCAACCAGCCGCCCCGGAATCCCGCCCGTTGCAGGCCCTTGCGGATGTAGGGGTTTTTTTTCATGATATTCCAGATCAGTCCGCTGCGATGGTTTTCGAGCATCAGCAGAATCGGCCCCTGGTCGATACCCAGGTAATCGGTATCAAACCAGCCGTTGGGCAACTGTCCGCAGGCGGTAAAAGAGGGGTTGAAGCAGTCTTTAAATCCATAAGGGCCGACAAGGCTGTCGTAGTAGGTGTTCCATAAAGCTTCCAGGGCGGGCAGACAAATTTCGGGCGCAAAAGGTACCGAGCCGCCGGCTGCCGTAGGGGCGATGGTGCCGTCGTCTTCGAGGTAATCGGCGGCTACGCCGCGTGCGCTGTAGCCGCGGTAATTTTTCCAGTCTTCGGGGCAAAGGCGGCGCGGGTCGTGTTTGGAAAGCCAGTCTACCGGGCCGTCGCAGGCGGTAAGCCCCCACACCTTATCAGAATAATCTTTGTATTGGCGTGGATTCTTCACGCAGTAGGCCTGGTTGGCCAGGGTGGCGCGGCGGCTGTTTTCAAAATAATCCAGCCCTTTTTTGCGCATGTAATCGTCCTGGATTTCCCTGAAATCAATCCAGACATGGCTGTACTGGTGACCGAACAGGGGGCCGAAATTCACGTGTTCCTGACCCATGAATTCGTCCCAGTAGTAGCTCTGGCACCAGGCATCCCAGCTTTCGGCGGGAATAGTATGCGTAGGCGAGCCGAGCGCCAGTACGTACAGGATCATCGCCTCGGTGTATCCAAACCATTCGGCTTGTATAAACTTCGATTCCGGTTTCCAACCCATGCTGAGCCGGTTGTTGGCGTTGAGCATCCAGTCCCATTCCACCCGGCGGTACAGGAAATCGGCGGCATCGCGGATAGCTTTTTCTGCGGCGTTATTCCGGTCAAAATAGGTTTGGCAGGACAATACCCCCGCCAGCAGCAAACCGCTGTCGATGGAAGACAGCTCCACGTCTTTGTACCGCAGCGATTTTTGGTGATCGAGAAAATGGTAGAAAAAACCCTTGTAGCCTGCCATGCCCGCGGGCGCATCACCCTGGGGTAGTTCCATAAGCACTTTCAGCGTTTTCAGTACGCGTTCTGCCGCCTGTTCGCGCGTCACCCAGCCCCGTTCCACACCCACGATGTAGCCGCTGAGCCCGAAACCCGTGGCCGCGATACTGGAAAAGGCCAGCGTTGGCCAACGGTCAGGGGTTTGGGCATTCTGATCGGCCAGTTCCCAGAAAAAGTTGAAAGTCCGCCGTTGCAGTTCGTCCACACTGTACGGAGTCTGGGTCGATTGTGTGCGTCCCCAAAGAGGTGTTAATAGAATCAAAT
>CALEYM010000337.1 GCA_937926185.1 uncultured Bacteroidota bacterium
CTCTAAACCCTCTAAACCTTCTAAACCCTCTAAACCCTCTAAACCCTCTAAACCCCTCACTGATACTCCCCGTTTGCATCCGTTTTCACCACGATAATATCCGCGTTGGCCTGGTTTTGTCCGGCGCACAGCACGAAGCCGCCGTCGGGGCAGCGCTCGACGTCGCCCCAGAGGTTGCCGATGTTAATGAAGTTTTTCTTCCAGATTTCGCTGCCGTCGGTCGAGCTTCTTTTGGACAGGTAAATTTCGTTCTGGCCGGAAAAGCTGCTGCTGTAACCCATGACGACCAATTGATTGTCGGCGGTGCGCACGATGCCGAAGAGTTCGTCGGCGTTGGCGCCGCCCCAGGCTGCGTCCCAGAGCTCGCCGCCGATCTCGTTGTAGGCCACCAGGTTGAAATCGTGGTCGTTGGAGCCGAGCTCGCTGCCGGCCACCACGAGGTTTTTGTTCGACAGTTCTGCCACGGCGTATCCGGGCGTGTAATTGGTATTGGTGGCGGGGAATGTTTTTTCCCAAATAAACGATCCGTCCTCGTTGAGTTTCAGGATATACGTTTTGGTGCCGCTGTCCGATTCGGAACCCACGAGCACCAGTTTGTTATCCGAGGTTTTGATCATCCGGTACACGAAGTTGGTACCGGTTTTTACGGTTTTTTCCGAAATTTTTGAGCCGTTGGCGTTGATCCGCATTAGTTTGACCATTTGCGGTGTGCCATAAGTGACGTAAGCGACCATAAAATCGCCTGCCGTGCCCACCGGCACGATGGCATAAGCCACCTCGGTTGTGTCGGGCGCGCCATAGAATTTTTCCCAAACCTTGGCGCCCTGCGCGTTGACTTTCACCAGAAAAACGTCCTGGTTGCCGGCAGCGTTAAAACTCTGGGTGTAGCCGCAGAGGATAAATCCGCCGTCGGAGGTGGCCGTCACGCCGCGGGCGTAATCGTCCTTGGCGCCGCCGAAGTTGTTTTCCCATTGCTGACTGCCCTGTTTGTTCAGTTTCACGATGTAAGCCTGGTTATCGCCGCCGCCGGTAAAGCTCTGGCTGTAACCCACTACCACATAACCACCGTCGGAGGCAACGATCAGGTCGTTGGGGAAATCGTTGGCGTTGCCGCCGACGGTGGTGTTGAATTTGACGGCATTGCCGCCCGAGCCGGGTTCTATTTTTTCGAGGTCGCAGGTTGTAAACAGAAAAAGGCTTGTGAACGCCCAAAGCAGGTGTTTTCCGAATTTGATCCGCATGTGTGAACGGGCATTTAAGTTTAGTGCTTGTTTAAATGCCAAATTTATGGTTATTCTCGCAAGTAATTGAACTTCGGCTACCCTGAAATTAATATATTCCTTTCCGGTTTGTTTTTACGATAAAAGGGAATTGGTTTCCGCTTTGCAGGTAGTATCCCGCGATGGCATATCCGCCGTCGATACATTCAATGATAAACTGGGGATGATAGGCGTTGGCATCGGGTTTGACCGCGGGCCAGACGGTTGTCGTGGCGTTGGCGTCGGTTTTCAGGGCGATTTTGTTGTCGGCAAAATTGCCGCAAAAGATCAGCGCGCCATTTTCATCTTCCACGGCGTTGTAAGCCGTGCCGGCGCCAAAGTTGTCGCGCTGGAAAACCATGCCAAGCGTGCCATCTCTTTTACTCAAATAAATTTTGCCGTTTTTATCGCCGCACACGAGAAACTGGTTGTCGCTGGTGCGGATTACGCCCTGTCCGTTGTCGTTTTCAGCAGTGATCCCGATCAGGGTTTCTTTGATAAAAACGCCCTGTGCGCTGACCCGGTAGATCAGGATATCCGGCTTCGAAGTGATGCCGCCCCGGGTACCCGTCAGGATCAGCTCTCCATTGGCGTCTTCCGCGATACCGCGGATAACATCCGGGGAAAACGATTTTCCGAAAGTCTGGGCTGTGCCGATTGGGTTAAGATTACCGTCCAGTTTAATAAAATAAACGTCGGTTTCGCCCGAACTGGCGCCGGCTTCGGGCACGGCGCCCAGCACGGCGATATTCCCGTCGGACAGCGCTTTTATGGCAGAGGGGAAACAGGGCAGGGAGAGCGTTTTGTCGACCGAACCGCCCGAGGTGAGGCGTTTGATGAAACCGCCGCTGATGTTGTCCGTCCCGGCCACGAAAATCTGCTGGGCCTTATTGATGGCCAGCCCCTGCAAAGAACCGTTGGAAGTGACGGGCGTGACGCCAATCTGAGTGCCGTTGTTGCTCAGGCGCAGGGCTTCCCCCGTCACGCCAAAATAGCGCGCCACCCAGATAATGCCGTTGGTATCCTGTGCCAGTCCGGCTATCGTGCCGTTGGGCAGGGCAGAATACAGTTTGGTAAAGGGTTCGGCGGCATATATCGTGATGTTCAGCGTTTCGGTATCGGCGCCGGCCGTGTTCGTGGCGGTCAGTTGTACCGTGTAATTGCCCGCCGTTTCAAACGTATAAACGGGATCGGTATCGTTCGAGGTTTTACCGGGCTCAAAGGTCCAGGTGTAAGAAGTTGCCCCGGAACTGTTGTTTTTAAACCGGACTTTTTTCCCCTCGTACAATTTCCCGCCGACTACAGGTTCGATGGAGAAGGCGGCGGTGGGTTTGCCGCCTCCCGAAGTACCGCTGATGGTTACCTGGCCGGTTTCGGTGTCGGTATCGCCCCGGGCGTCCGTGACGGTCAACGTCACGCTGTATGTGCCGGGTCCGGCAAAAACCTGTTCGACCTGGACGCCGCTTTTGGCGCTGCCGCTGGAAAACGACCAGGCGTAGCTCACCGCGCTTTGCGAACAGGCGGCATCGAACTGCACCCGGCAGTCGGCCGTGCACGGCTCGTCGAGTTTGGTACTTTGAAAACAGGCGACCGGCCCGTCAGGGGGAGGTGGCGGTATTACTTCGAGGTTACAGCCAGCCAGGCCAGCAACTGCCAGGGCGGCTACCGGAAGCCACATTTGAAAAGGGTATGATTTCATGGTATTTGCGTTTTTTGAACATTTATCCCCGGCTTGGCAGGAGATCACCGCTGTTGCATTGCGATGATATCTCCTGCCAAACTGGATTTGATGCTGTTATCCCTGCTTAAAAAGCCTTTTGCGGAAGGACCAGCCCAGGAGGATAACAAGGACGGCGAGCAAAGCCGGCCACCAGCGTTTCCAGGGGCTGTCTTCACCTTTGCCGGGCTGGCCCGGCGGCGGCGTTTGGTCGCGTTCCACTTTTAATGTGAAGGTCTGGCCGCCGGTCTGCGTTTCGGTATTGCCCTGCAGGGCCCATTGTTGCATGTCGAGTTTGTACACGTCGCGTACCTTCGGCGCGTCGCTTTTTTTCACAAATTTCAACCGGACGGGATATACGGCTCCAGGGGGTAACAAGATATTCTCCAGGGTGGCCCCTTCCTTGAGCAGGGTGATGGCAGCGCCGTTTCGCTGAATACCGCTGCCTTTTTCGCCGCCTTTCTGCCAAAGCGCCAGCAACGGATCGGCCAGTTGAACTTCGACGGCGCCCCAATTAAAAACGGAGGCTTCGCCTTCAGGCGTTTCGAAGCGGAATTTGGTCGGCATTTCCTCTTTGGAATGATTTGCCGCAAGGGAAGCGCCCTGCATATCCGGATCATCGTCGGTTGCGCCATCTACGTGGATGTTTTTCCAGACGATCTCATTGTTCGCGCGGGTGATATCCCATATTCCTCCGGTCATGTTCAGTGTCGGTTCGTCGATGATGGCCAGCAGGCAAAAGTGCCCGTTGTCGGCGCCGAAATCGGCCGTATAACTGGCCGGATCGGGCGTCGAAGTCCAGGTAAACTCGACGATCCTTTCCGCGCCGCTGGCCACGCTGCCGGAAGATATGCCGGCAACCGGGCCGATTTGCCCGCCCAGGACGGCGCCGGAAGCCGAACTGACCGATCCGTCCCAGGGTGTGGGCCAGGCCAGGCCCGAAGAGGCTTTGGCCCAGTAGAGGCGAACGTTGGCGCCCGCGGAGTTGGCGCAGCCGCGGTTGCGCACCCGCACGTACACGTAATTGGTGGCGCCGCCCGCGGGGTTGAGGTGTTCCTGGTTGGTGGCGCCATCGTTGGAGCTCCGCACCCAGATATCCTCGGTACGGTAAAAGGTGGTGGATTGTAAATTCGCTTCCTGGCCAATATCCGCATCGGTATCCTTGGCCCAAAGGTCGGCGCCAGCAACCGGCGGTATCAAACCGGCCGAGCCGAGCAGATCGTTGCGGGTGGTGAACAGGGTGGCATTCATATAGTCGGCCTGGCCGGTGGTGAACATGACTTTACAGTTGTCGTCGGTGTCGTCCATAAAATTGATGAACATGGCGTTTACGCCGACGGTGCAGGAGGGCTGCGGATGGGCAGGGCAACCGGTGAATCGTCCCTGTGCGGGCGTGTCGCCGATGCCGTCGTCGTCGGTGCAGTCGGTCGGGTCTGGGCCATAGATAGCCAGAAGGCCCAACCAGCGGGCCACGCGGTTGGTGAGGTCGCGCTGGCCGCTGTTGAATTGAGTGTGATCGATCACCACGCCGTCTTCCGCCGGCAGGGAGGCCAGGTCCGCAGGATGCGAGGCATAGCCGTCGCCGGCAGTCAGGTCGCAAACCCAGATGTTGAGGTATCGCTGGGCGTCCCAGGCGTCGTGCCCGCCCGACGAGGCGAATTTTACGGGGTTCCGGGCCGGGCCGGTCCCCCCGAGGGGATTGTGATTGAACGTGGTTGTTGTGGTGGATGTGCGGGTGATTCCATTCGTAGCGAGACAATTAGGGTCGCGCACGGCGCGTTCGAACTTGATTCGCGTATCGGCCGCCAGCGGGCCGAAGGCTGCCACGGCCGCCGCGATTGTTGCCGGTGGGGCAGTCAGGTCGGTATTGGCTGCCCGGAAGTCGGCGTTGAGCTGGGCGATCTGGGCGTCGATCTGCGCGTCTGTGATATTTGTACCAGAGCCAAGGGCATCCGTGTTCAGATGCACGACGTGCACCACTACCGGTATGGTCACCACGGTGGAGCGGATACCGAGCACGCCGAAGGCCTCGTTGTCGTTCATAAAATCCCGGACGCGAATGTCCCAGTCTTTTACCCGTTTGGCAAAGTCCGGATCGTTTTTCAGCCGTTCGGGATAATCGTCGGCATAACCGTCCAGGTTGGTCGGGACTTTGGGCCGGCAGGCGTCGAAGAGCAGGGCGGGAACAATGAGCAGGAGGGTGATTTGGAGCAGCCGGGAAGCCAAGGCTTCGAATTTGGTTTTCATGCAACGAACGTTTGGTAAAAAAATCGGGTGTGCAGTACGCGCCAATTGATGGCGCCCCTTGATGCCGCCAAATGATGAGGGCGTTAACACTGAATCCGAAAGAATTTGTAGTTAAGTCGCGGGGTGGAGCGGGCTGTCAATTTTATTCCCCCAACCCCACATACACATACTTATCCGTCCCCACCTTCCGTTCCGCCGAATAATGCCACTGCTCCCCGCTTTTCCATTTGTAGTGATAGCCCATGGGCCGGTCTTTGTCGGCAAAAAAACGCAGGGTTTTTATGGGCGCCCGGTCGCCGTTTTGCCAGCGGACGGTCATGCGTTTGGGTTTGCCTTTCTGGCTGAACGTGAAGGTGACGACCAGTTCGTCGACCGATTGCGCCTGCAGGCTGTCGGGGTCGGTTTCTATGTCTATTTCGTGCGATTCCAGGCGGTTGGCGTCGGCGGGAGTGGTGATGTCGAGCACTTCGGCCCAGTTGTTGCGCCATGTCCAGGGCTGGGGCGCGGCGGCGCCTTCCGCCGAATATTCGGTCACGCGGTAGCGGTAGGGTTTGGTCAGTTTTACGGCGTAGGGGAAGCGGATCTGGAGGGTGTGTTGGTCGGGTTTGGCGCTCAGGAACCGTTTGCCCGTGATTTTTACCACTTCATCGCTCACGCCCGAGGCTTCTATTTCCAGGGTTTTCATGGCCAGGTCGGGGCGCAGGTTGTCGGCGAAGTCGTAACATTTCACCTCGAGCATGGCCCAAGCGGGCGGCGCCTCGTCGTTGATGTCGACTTTGCGGAGCAGATCGGGCCATCGTTTTACGTCCACTTCTATCGGAAAAGCGCCGGCGTGGAAGGCCTGCATATTTGGCGTGGAGTCCAGTTGTACGGCTTCGTCGAGCAGGGATTTCAGTTCGGCGGTCATGGTGGAGTCGCCGGATACTTTGTAACTGCCCTCGGCGGCGGCTACCACGTCGGCGTAAAAAGCGTAACCCAGGCTCATGGCAAGTTTCCCGGTAGACACCTGGTCCCACAACATTTGCGCTTCGTGGTTTTCGAGCCGGACGGTAAAGGCCCGCTCGGTCCAGTAGCCGCCGGTTTTCGAATCGGCGCCCTCCAGTCCGCTGCTGCTGCCCACGCGGCGGTAGCGGCCGTCGGAAGCGCCCATAGGCATCACCAGAAAGGCTTCTATGTTGCGTACCGGCAGCGGTTTGAGGTTGATCCTGCCGCCGCCCAGTTCCTGCTGCACGGTTTTGAGCGCCGTACCCTCCGGCTGATCCATCCAGATGACGACCTGTACGAGGTTCAGGAATCGTTTTTCTCCCTGTGTGCCGGCGGCGGCCATGCCGGTGTAGCGCATTTCCACTAATTGGAATTGCGGTTTGCCGTCTTTTTCCTGCGCCAGCCGGAGATTGCCGGGCGCATAGTACCAGATGTTTTTTTGTTTTAGATCCTGGTAGACAGTTTGTCCGTGCAGGGTTCGTTTGCTGGTCAGTACGGGTTGGGCATGGGCCGGGTTTGTCGACAGCAGATAAGCGAACCATGCAAGACAGACAATGCTAAAACAAGGTTGCGGTTTTAGACTTTCCAGGTTTTTAAAACCTGGAAAGTCTGCGTGATATCGAGGTGCGCGATAAACGAATAATAATTCCCGGGTTTTCAACAGATAACGAATGAACATAGCCATGAAGGTTTGGTAAGGTTTCTATCATTCAGTTAGTATTGAAATGTTCGATCAGGTCGCGGATCTGTTGTTCTCCGATAATGAGGTCGCGGTCGGTGTGATGCACCCAGGCGGATTCGTACTTTTTGCCGTCGGGCATGATGACCTGTAATTGATAGTCGAGGCTGATCCCGGCCGATTCCCGCATGTACAGGTTTCCGGCGCTCAGGTCGGTGAAATCGGCTTTGATCACCAGGGGGCTCAGTTCGCGCAGGGTAGCGCCGTCGGGGGTGGTTTGCACGGAGCGGATTTTCAGGCGGATCTGGTTGGCTTTGGTGAATTCCAGCGGACTGAGCACGATGACGGTGATAGCGGCCGGTTGCACCTGTTCGTCGGGGCGCACGCCGGTGATGATGGTGTCTTTTACCCGCACGTTGCACTCCGAACAATCCAGCGGGGTGTAATCCAGCCATACGCTACGTACGCCGGGGTCGTTTTCCAGGCCTTTTGGGATGGATTGGGCGTCGAACAGGATTTTTTCGCCGGGCGCCACTACCGCGTCGCCGAGGCTCCAGGTGTAAATGCGGTAACCGGTGTTGTCTTTTTTCAGCATGTTCAGGTTGCTGAGCGCCAGCGGGAAATCGGTTTGGTTTTCCCAACCGTCGCGGCGCCAGGCCTGGGACGTCAGGTCGAGTTTGCCGAGCGTTCTGGGCGACTGGATTTTGATATAAAACGGTATGCGGGTGCGTTCGGGCATGTCCTCGCCGGCGGGGCTGACGATCACGTCGCCGTACAAACCGACGTTGTTGAAAAACATGGCCATCAGCTCGTCGATGTTTTGGGTGGTAAAAGTGATGGAGATGGCGTCGAAAAAGTCGGTCGGCGGGCGAATGGCCACGTCTTTGTCTTCAATACCGAATTGTTGCAGGTTGGTGAATTCGATGGACATGTCCTGCGCCGTGGTCATGGGATTCAAGGCCTTGACGCCGTAGGGTTGTTCGGGCTTGCCCTGAATACTTTTTTGCAGCAACTCGCGCGCCACGGCCAGTTCCTGTTCCCGGAAGCGGGGCCGCAGTTCGGCGGTGATCCTGATTTTGCCGTCGGCGCCATAGAGCACCTGAAGGCCATATTTTCCGCTGGCCGCCGACCAGGGCAGGGCATAATAAGCCGGCAGAAAATAGTAGTATCCCGAACCGATGTTTTCGTCGCGGTAAATGGTGTTGGCGATATTCAGTAGGTGCGTGCCGGCCAGGTCGAGATCGGACTGGATCATGGCCGGGATATAGAAGGGATTGTTGGAGGGGCCTTTCGGGCTTTGCGGGGCGGCGGGCGTCGTACCACTGGTGTTGGTGTAAGGCACCGTTTGCATTCGGATCGTGATGGGTTCCAATACTACCGAGGCGTTCGGTTTTGCTTCCGTCACCACCACGGTTTTATCCTTGTAGCCCGTGCAGCTAAATTTCAATTGCGCCGAAGTGCCCGTCCAGGAAATCCGGTACCGGCCGTCCACATCCGTCACGGCGCCCTTTTGTTCCGAACCGACCACCTGCACTTTTGCGCCGATGAGGGGTTGGCCGCCGGGATTTTTCACCGTGCCGGTGCTGGTAGGGAGCAATTGTATGGCGATGGGTTTGATCAAGCCGGGGTTAGCCTTGATCTGGGCTTGCAGGGCCCCGGTATTCATTGGGCCGACGTATAAAATGATCAACAGAACCAGAGGATAAATTACTGCCTTATTTTTCATAAGTTATTAGTACAAAATAAATTAGCAAAATTTTCTGCGTTATTAAATTGCTGGCGTTAACATCCTTAATTCTTTTTCAACTTCGCCGCCTCGCCCATCGGCGTCAGGGCCAGTACGCGGCGCGGCGTCAGCGGCCATTGTTTATCATAATTAAAATAAAACAGGCCGCTGTCCGTATCCGGGTTGGCGCCTGCGCCGGCAACCGTCACCTTCAAAAAACTGCTTTCGACAAAGGCGTCCGGGTAAACGGTATCCGGCGATTTTTTAAACTGAAAAGTAAAGGTGGCGATGCCTTCGGCTTTATTCATCGGTTGAATTGCCGGGGCAAATTCCTGTAGCGCGTTTTGTCCGGCATCCAGTACGGTAACCGTGATCTGGCGCGAGAGGTTTTTGTTTCCCCGGTAGAGCAAGGTGACGGAGAAACGCTCGTCGTTTTCAAACTCGGCGCACAAAACCTGGATCAGGCCGGCATCCGTCTGGCAATTGCCGAGGCATTGAAAATTCGCCATTGGCGCGCTTTGCTGGTCGCATGTGAGGGTCAGCGCCGGCGTTTCGGGCGGTTTCGGGGTACCTTTATCCTTGGGCTGGGCGCTTACATTGGGATTTATCCTTACCGCCTCGGTCAGTACGCGGTTGAAGGTTTGTGCCTTGAGCACCACCGTCATGCTTTGCCTGGCCGTGCTGGCTTCCGCCACCTTATTGGCATAACCGGACAGGGAAAAGTGCAATTTGGCCGTTGTCGCGGTACCGATACTGATCCGGAAGCGCCCGTTGGCGTCGGTAAGGACGGGTTGGGCATTCGGGTTATCGTCGGGCCGCACTTTCACGTTGGCCAGCAGGGCGCCTTTTTCATTGGTCACCAGACCGGAAACGGTATTGAAAATCCTGAGTTTGGCTGTGCCGGGCTTTTGGACTTGCGCCAGGGCGCCGTTCAACCAAAACAATGAAAACAACAGGGTTGTCAGGCACAGGCGACCGGAAAAACGATTTTGGCGCATATCACTTGTTTTTAAAATGTTCGATGTTTTGTTTGATCTGCTGAGAGCCGATCACCACTTCGCGGCTTTTGCTTTTTATCCAGTCCGATTCGTGTTTGGTGCCGTCTTCCATGTACACCTGCAGCTGGTATTCAAAATCGACGCCACCACCTTTGACGTACAAGGTGCCTCCGTCCAATACGGCGCCGTCTTCTTTGATGGTCAGTGAGTTGAGTTCGATTTTAGAGGCGCCTTCCGGCGTGGCCTGAAACGAGCGGACCTTGATCTTGATCAGGCTGGCCTTGGTAAACTGCATGGGCGTGAGGATGGTAAACTCCAGTTTTTCGGGCCGGGCCGCCTGTCCGGGTTGCACACCGCCGATGATCTTTTTCTTCACGGCTTTGGTGCAGCTGTTGCAGGAAAGGAGCGAATAGTCCATCCAGATTTTTTTCACCGAAGGGTTGTTGTCGATCCAGGCCGGCACCAAAGCGGCGTCGAATTTGACCTTGGCGCCTTCGGGCACCTCGATGTCGCCGGTTTTCCAGGTGTAGACCCTGTAGCTGCCGTCGGGTTCCTTGCGCAGCACGTGGAAATTGGACAGTTTTACCGGGAAGTCGGTGTTGTTTTGCCAGCCGGCATTCCGGTAGCTGTCGGGCTGGAGTTCGAATTTGCCGTAGGTTTCCGGCGAGTCGATTTTTAAATTGAACGGGATGCGGATCGTAGCCGGCATTTCTTCGCCGTCGGGGTGCACCACCACGTCGCCGTAAAGGCCGATGTTGTTAAAAAACATGGCCATCAGTTCGTCGATGCGGTCGGTGGTGAAGGAGATGTAGATAGGGTCGCTCAGGTCGGAAGGCGCGCGGATGGAAATGTCCTTGTCGGCCACGCCGAACTGTGCGAGGTTGGTAAAGACAATCTCCGGCGCCTGGGCCATCGGCACGGTGATCAGCTCTTTTATGCCGTGGCTTTGTTCGGGTTTTCCTTTGATGTTTTTCGCCAACAGTTCGCGCGCCATGTCCAGATCGTTTTTGCTGAGTTTGGGCCGTAGAATGGCCGTGATCGTGACGCGACCGGGGCCGGAGGCGGTAGCCGAACCGTAAGTGACCTGAAAATCATAATCCCGGGTGCCTGGCGACCATACCAGCGAGTAGGCCGCGGGCAGGTAATAGTAGTAACCGGATTGGATATTGGCATCGCGGAAAATCGTGTTGTACACGTTCAACACTTTATCGCCCGTGAAATCGAGGTCCGACATCACCAGGTTGGCCACGTTGAAAGGTTTGTTGGCCGGGCCCTGGCGTTCCTTGTCCTCCGGATTTTCGGGGGTAGTCGCGGGCGGTTTTTGCGGCGCCCTTGCGGCGGTATCCCGCGCGATAACGTTTCGGTTCGGACGGGTCTGGATAGTCGTTGAAGCCGGTTTTTTGACCTGGGCTTCCGCGGGAACGAAATACCCGGCAACAAGAAGCATGAGGCAGCAGGCAAAACGGATATTCTTCATAACGCTCATTGTTTGATGGTGGAAGCCGATTTGTAGGGGGTCAGTTTTACGGTGACGGTCACATTGGAATTACCGGTACTGCCGCCGCCGACCCGCCATTTCCGCTCCAGTTTGTATAAATAGGTGGAACCAAATACAGACTCGCCCCCCAGGTCCAGTTCGGCGAGTTTGTCGTCCTTTTTCGCGATGGAAAACGACAAAAACTTGCTTTCGACGTACTGGCTGGTGTAGGCCGTTTCCTTGCGTTTGAATTCAAATTGCAAATCGGCCGTGCCGCCGCCTTTCGTCATCGGCTGGTTGATGGTCTCGAACTCTTTCAGGGGTTTTTTCGCTGCGCCCAATACTTTGGCCACTATTTTATACTCCTGATCGTCGAAGCCCTGATATTCTACCGACACGGCAATGTGTTCGTCGCTTTCGGACACGATGCATACCTTGCCGACTTTGTTTTTACCCGACAGGAATTCTTCGAGCCCGGTCGCCTTGGTGGCCGTCTGGAGGGCTTCGCAGTCGGAGGGTTGGGCGTAAACAGCCGCGGCTCCGAAGCAGATAAAAAGCAAGACACTTAATGATTTGCGCATAGATTTTGATTGATTCGCGTTTAACATAAGCTCACTCCAGCCCGTCCCAAACGGTTCGCACCAGCCGGAGCACGTCGTCCGCGTCGGGTTTTATGCGGGGGTCGGTGATGAGCTGCGTAAGATTGTGGTTGTAAATATTGCCGGTCAGTGCTGCTTGTATCCGGTCGTAGCTGGCAACCGGGTATTCATAGGTGATCCCGAAATTTTCCCGGTAATAACGGGGCACGTCCGGCAGGCTGCCGGAAAAGGTCAGGTTTTCGAGGGGAAGCCAACCCTGCACCGGGCGGTTCAGTTCGTCTTCCACCCGGATGGTGTTGCCCGACATGTACATTTTCCGCATTTTGAGGTAGCTGCATTGCCGGTCAATTTCACCGACACAGTCCTGTCCCGATTCGGCTGTAATCCAGTATGTTTCGGTACCAACCCTTTTTTCTCCGAGATAAACAAAAACATGGGCGTTTTGGTACGTTTCCGTATCGATCCAGATAATATCGCCCAGTTTTGGTTTCGACTGGTTATACGGGGTTGTTCCTCTTTTTATAAAATTTCTGTTCGAGGTGATACAGGCGATGTTGAATCCGTTGTGGTATTCGTAGCCCGGCGCGCCCCGGTTGACCAGGCCAATGGTGACGTTGACCTGTGCGCCGCTTTTGCCGAGCGTTTTTACGGTGATTTTTTCATCGCGAACGCCGAGGCGCCACATCAGCCAGTGACAAAGAAAGCCGCAGGTGGTGCCGCTGCCCGTGTATTCGGCGTACAATTGCCCGCCGGCAGTTTGCGAGCGGCATTTGGGGCCACATTCGCGGTACAGGGAGGCAAGCGTCGAGTCGCTGCCGCGGCGGGTACAATCTTTGGTGACGTTGATCAGTTCGGCAAAATGATAGTCGTTGACGGTCAGACAGGAGTCGCCGCCGCTTTTAAAACGGGTGGAGCGCGTTTTGCTGGTGGGCAAATAATAATACATATCCTTAGCCGGCACGTAATCCGTGATCAATGCCAGGGCAAAATAACGCATGATCCGCATCTCCCGCTGGTTCAGTTGGCGGGGCAAACCTTCGAAGAGGTTTTGCGAATGGCATAGTGTGCTTTGGGCAATCAGGAATAATACGGAGAGATATGACCTCCATCGCCAGGTTTTCAACAGGCAAAAGCCGGATAATACGTTTGGGAAACTTTTGAAAATTTCGCAAACGTTATCGTTTTGCTGACGATGCGGGATGTGTAACTGCATGTTGAAAACTTGTCGAATTAAAAACGATCCAGATCAATACGCCCGTACTGGGCTTTTTTCCGCTCGGTCTTTTGCGGGTCTTTTCCTTTTAAAAACCAGGTGATCTCGTATTCGTAATCTTCCACGCCGCGGGGCAGCAGAATTTCCACGCTCTTGCTCATTTCGTCGCGGTTGGTTTTTAATTGCACGTTTTTTTGGTCTACTGTTTCGCCGAGACGGCTGAAAATGGCCACTTCCACGGCTCTGATACCCTGCTCAGTGACGAAATCCGGGTCGGCTTCGAGGAGAATCGTTTTGCGCACGAACGGCGGTTCGAGCGCGATGCTGCCGAAGTCGCTTTTTTGCCAGGGCGTTTCCACCGAATAATTGCCGAAAAAGCTCCATTTGGTTTTGTACTCGTAGTTCAGCCAGGCCAGCCGGTCTTTGTCGCCTTTGTAGCCGTATTGCATTTTGACGAAATTACCGGTTTGGTTGAACTGCGTTTTATCCATTTTGATCTCGTCCACGGTTTCCTCGCCGCTCTGGTGCACCTTGCGCAACACGACGTTGACAAAATTGACGTACTGGGCGAAATCCTGGGCGTTGATGCCGCCGAGGGTGGCGTTGACGTCGCGTTGTTTCATCAGCGGGTCGTCGAGGTTCACCTCGCGGAAACATTCCGGACATTCTTTTTTCAAATTGCCCGGATTGTAGGCAAAAGGCATGGACCGCACCGTTTCGGTGTACTTGTTCATGTCCATGTAATATTTGCCTTTTTGTTTCATTTCGCGCATCCGGTACGATATCGCGATGGCGAGCGAAGGCGCGCTGGAGGAGCGGTTTCCGGAGGTATTCGTATTGCTGCCGGGTTGTTGGGTATTACCAGACGTATTGGAAGGTGTGGTCGCGGGGGTGGTGGCAGGTGGTGTCGCCGGCGTGGTGGCAGGCGTGGTGGCAGGCGTGGTGGCAGGTGGCGTCGTGGGGGGTGTTGCCGGTGTGGTAGGGGCAACCGGTGCGGAAGCCCGCGAGGTGTCCGTAGCAACCGGGGGTGTGGTTGTTGCGGGTGTCGTAGCAGGCGCCGTTGTCGTTGCCGGCGTGGTAGCAGGCGTGGTTGCAGGCGCGGTTGCAGGCGCGGTATTGTTCGTATTGGCGGGGGATGTTGCCGGGTTGGTACCGGGCTGGTTATTGGCTCTTGCCTGATCATTCCGATGCTCGGTACGGGCCTGGTTCAGCATGCCGCTGGCGCGGTCGAGGATGCCGGGGCGGTTGTTCATGCCCATCATTTGATTGATCTGCGGTACGCCGGTGCCGCCCACCCGTTCGAACATGAGGTTCAGCAGCTGGGTCATCACCGCGTCGCGCACGCGGTCCATCGAAGCGTCTTCGCCGACCTGCGTCACTTTGATCGCGCCGTTGTTCATCATTTCATCGACAGCCATGCCGATTTCGGCTTGTAACACCGGCATGGCGATGGCCGCCTCGAAGGTGGAGTTTTTGTACATCTGCTCGAAATCGGCTTCAATGACTACCCGTTTCGGGGCCAGGAATCCGGCCACTTCCATATCGAACTGGATGGAAAAATCGGGCGTGGGCGTATTGAAGGTTTCCCACAGCAGTTTGCCGCCCAGGGCGTTGAGCATGACGGCTACCGCCGCTTTCTGGTTTTCCAGTATGGGTGCGCTGCCCAGCCCCACCACGGTTTGCGCGTAGCCGCCGTCCTTGTTGGCAATGCCTGAAATGAGGGCGACAGTACCGGATTTAAATACAATCGGCCCCACGATTTTACCGCCGGCGTCGATACGCTGCAGGGCGCGTTCGGCCTCTTTGATCTGATCGTCGGACACGCTGAGTTCAACCAAAGCGTGCACCACGCCGCCGCCCGTCTGACTTTCCGTGATAGAGGTATTTGATTCGACACTGGTGCGTTCGTTCTTTACATAACGGAGGAAAGAAAACATGGGTTTATTGTCGGGATGCCGCCCGATACGCGGCTTATCCGGCAGGTAATAATAGTTTTTTGACGCGGCGGTTTGGCCCAGGGCCGGGAAAACGATGAGTTCGCCGGCGCGCACGGGTTTGTCCAGCAGGATTTGCTGCGCAAAACCGGCATTTAAACAAACAGATAAAAAAAGGGCAAAAAAGAACGAACGTTTCATAGTGTGTCGGTTTGATGGTTTTAATGAAAAAAACGGTTCGCTGTAAGCCGGTCCGGTTAACGGCTGGGCAAACGCACCATATACACCCGTTTACCGTTGATCACCGCGTTTTCCAGGTTGGTCATCAGGTCGTTGTAGGAGGCGATTTTTTCATGTCCGTCCTGGCGCAGGGTGAGGCCGAATTGCCGAGGACCGATGTTCATGGGGTCTTCGATCACCACGACAGCGTTGTTGCCCGAAACCCGCATGCCGCTGATCACCATGCCGTAAAGCGTCGTGGCGTCCGATTCGATGAGGGCTACCGGGCCGTTGTTGATCACATTGTTCAGGAACCCGGTGGGCGTATAACAAGCCAGCACTTCTTCGGCGGAGAGCCCGAGACCGAAGACCCCGTCGGCTAATTCGGAAGGCAGGCTGCGCAGCCGCGAACCCCGCGCGGTACGCCCGGCTTCCACCAGGCGGTTGATCTCTTCCACCGTAATACACTGCTGAATGGCATAGGAGTGCACCATCGCCAGGGCTGCTTTCCAGGACGGCAAGGTGTTGTATTCCGGGATAAAATCAACTAAGTAATCCCTTGTCACGGCATTGGGCGGCATCAACCCGTCGGAGCGCAGCAGGCTGGAACGCCGGGTGGTGAAGTTGAGGAAGCCCCACATGCGTTTAGCCTGTTCGCGGGTGAACATGGTCTGGCAATTGGTGTAATCCATGAAGTTGTGGAACATGTCGCCGTTCGGGCCGTTGCCCGTGCAGGCGGAGGTTTTGGGGTAAGTGGGGCACCCGGTGTTGAGCGCGGCCTGGGTGGGCGTGTCGCTCACTAAGTCGTCGCCGCAGTTGGCGTTGCCCCAGATGTGCTCCAGCCCGATGAAATGGCCCAGTTCGTGGGTGAAGGTGGCGCCGCCGCGGCTTTCGCCGGCGCCGATGTTGCGGTAGTTCATCACGATGCCGTGCAGGTTGGCCGGCGTGGTGGTTTCGTAAGGGAAAGTGGCGTAGCCGTTCAACACCCAGCCAGGTTGCAGCCAGGACGCGGTGACGTCGCATATCCAGACGTTGAGGTATCGGTTGGTATCCCAGGCGTCGGCGCCGCCCAGGGAGCGTTGTTTAGCGTCGTTCAGTTCCTGGGTGTACACGGTTTTGGTGACGCTTTGGCGCACGATGCCGGTGGTGGCGCGTCCGTTGGGATCGCGTTGTGCCAGTTGAATCTGAATACGGGTATTGGCCGCCACGTCGCGGAAAGGCTGGGGCGTGGCGCTGAAATTGGCCGCCTGACGCCGGAAGTGGTTGTTGGTGATGCGCACCTGTTCCTGAATGACGGCGTCCGAAACGTTTTCCGCCGCATTTTTATACAACACGTGAAACACCACGGGTATGGTCACCGGTATGCGGTGCAGGTCGGGGTCGATAGGATGGTTCCGTATCCAGGCGGCAATTTGTTCGAACAAACGGTTTATTTCTGCCTGCATGCCCGGATTGCGCGCCAGTTGAGCCCGCAGGTATTCATCGGTGCCACATTCCTGTTGCTGGCCGAAACCAAACGTTGCCGCGGCCAGGAAACATATCGTGAGAATGGTTTTGATTTTCATATTTATATTAAAACTGGTTGAAGGCAATATCTTATTCAAGAAGCCAAACGCACAATAAACACCCGTTTGCCCGCAATCACGGCAGCGTCGAGCGCGTCCATCAAATTGGCATAATTGACAACTTTCTGGTGCCCGTCGGCGGTAAGCGTGAGGTTGAGCCTTGGGCCGATGTTCATGGGATCGTTCACCGTTAGCACGGCATCGTTGCCCGATACGCGCATGCCGCTGATCACCAGGCCGTAGGTATTGGTAGCGTCGATTTCGACGAGGGCCACCGGGCCGCGGTTGATGACATTGTCGTAAAATCCGCCGGGGGTGTAACTTACCAGCAGTTCATCAGCCCGCAGTCCGAGTCCGAAAATACCGTCGGCCAGGTCGGCGGGCAGGCTGCTGTAGCGGCTGCCGCGCGGGGCGCGGGCGGCTGTTGTCAGCCGGTTGATCTCATCGACGGGGATGCACATTTGCACGGCATAAGAGTGCACCATCGCCAGCGCGGCTTTCCAGGACGGCAGGTTGTTGTACTCCGGTATGTAATCGACTAAGTAATCCCGCACCGAACCACCGACGGGCAGTAAGGCATTCGAATTGAGCAGGCTGGCCCTGGAACGCACGTCCGTCCTGCCCATAGCCCTGGGCTGGCTGCTGTAATAATTGAGAAAGCCCCACACCATTTGGGCTTGCCCGCGGGTGAGCATGCAACGGCAGGTAGTGTAATCCATGATGTTGTGGAACATGTCGCCGTTGGCGCCGTTGCCACTGCAAGCGGAGGTTTTGGGGAAGGTGGGGCAGCCGGAATTGGAAGCGGCCTGCTGCGGCGTGTCGTCTACGTCGTCGTTGCCGCAGGATGCGTCGCCCCAAATGTGTTTGAGGCCGAGAAAATGGCCCAGTTCATGGGTCATGGTCGTGCCGTTTTTAAATCCACTGGGCCCGAAACAGCCCCGGTCGACCACGACGCCGTGCAGATTTTGCGGGCTGGATGTGCCGTACAGATAGGGGAAGGTAGCATATCCGCAGGCCCCGCTGACGTTGCAGACCCAGATATTCAGATAGCGGTTGGTATCCCAGGCGTCGGCGCCGCCCGTCGAGGCTTTTTTAGCGTCGTCGGCGTCCGGATCGAAAGTGGCCTTGGTGGTATCGTAGCGTTTGATGCCGGTGGTGGCCCGCCCCTCGGGGTCGCGCAGGGCGAGTTGCAATTGAACGCGGCAGTTGGCCGACACGTTGCGGAAAGGCTGGGGCACCGTGCCGATGTTGGGCGCGGCATTGCGCAGGTGCTGGTTGGTCAGTTGGATTTGTGCCCGGATAGTGGCATCGCTGACATCTTCGCCGGCGTTGCGTTTCAGCACATGAACGACTACAGGGATAGTTACCGGGATTTGGTGCAGGTGCGGATCATAAGGGTGGTTGCGCACCCATGTTCTGACGCTTTCCACGATGCGGGTGATCTCGGCCTGCAAACCCGGCGTTCGTTGTATGCGCGCGCGGGTATAGGCGTCGGTGACGCAGTCCTGCGCGGGCTGAGTCAGCGCCAATTGAGCCATAAACAGGCAAAAAGTTATTAATAAACCGGTTTTCATATACAGGCGTTTGGAAAGTGGTTTCGTTAGAAATTGGAGGAATCGAAATACAGGCTGCCGAAGTTGGACGTTTTTCGCGCCATTTTTACCGGTTGTTTTCCTTTCGGGAAAAACACGACCTCGTATTCGAAGTCTTCCCGGTTTTCGGGCATCACCAGTTCCACGCTTTTCGACAGGATATTGTCGGCGGTTTTCAGGTTCACGGTTTTGGTTTCTGTTTTTCCGGCAACGCTATTGTTGTAAATTTTGATCTCAGCGGCCCGCAGCCCTTCGCTTTGCGCAAATTCGGGGTCGAGCTCCACGTAAATATCCCGTTTGATCAGCGGCGGGATAAGATTAACGGCGGCAAAGTCCTGAGTTTTCCAGTCCGTTTCCACCGTGGCGCCGTTGTTGAAAGTCCATTTCGTTTTATAGTCGAAAGCCAGCCATTTTTTGCGGGTATTGTCGCCTTTCCACCCGTACATCATGGTAAAATCGTTGCCATCCGCATTGAATTTTTTGCGGTCGATGATGAGGCTCTGCAGGGTTTCTTCCGAGTTTTCGTGTTTTTTGCGCATAACGACCTCCACGTTATTGATATACGTTTCGAAATCGGAGGCATTGACGCCTACTAATTTTGCATGTATCTCGCGTTGTTTGTACAGCGGGTCGTCGATGTTGATGCTGAAGAAGCAGGTCGGGCATTTTTTCAAAATATTGCCCACGTTTTCGGCAAAAGGAAAGGTGCGGTTGTCCTCGGTGTATTTGTTCAGGTCGATGGTGTATTTGCCTTTCCGGCGCACTTCTTTCAGTTGGAAGGAGGCTGCTACTGCAAAACTGGGGATGGGCACGCGTTCCGGCCGGTTTGCCGCCGTATCGGCCGCATTGACCGGCGGAAAACTGTGCCGGATGTTGTGCGAACGGTAGAAAGAATCCATGGCCGTGCGGGCTTCGTTGCGGATGCGGCGCTCGTACTCGCGGTTTTCGCGGTGTTCGCGGGCCAGGCGCTCGTTTTCTTCGCGGGCTTCCCGGCGGGCGTTGCTCAGCATGTCTGTGGCGCGGTCGAGCATGCTGCGCTGGTTGTTCCCCATCAGCTGGCTGAGTTCCGGCACGCCCTGACCGCCAACGCGGTCGAACATCAGGTTGACCAGCTGGTTATAGGCCGTTTCTTTGAGTTTGTTCAGGTCTGCGTCTTCGCCGATCTGGGTCACTTTGATCGCGCCGGTGTTCGACAATTCGTCAAAAGTCGCCTTGATCTCGGCGGCCAGCACCGGGGTTACCGCCGCGATTTCCATACCCTTATGCGAGTAAATTTGTTCAAAATCCGCCTCTATTTTAACACTTTTGGGCGAGAGGTAGCCCCTGGCGTCCATTTCGAAGGCAAAACTCAGGTCGGGCGTCGGCGTCTGGAAAGTGGCCCAGAGGATGTCGGAGCCCTGTTTGGTCAGCAAAACCGATAACGCCGCTTTCTGGCCGTCGAGAATAGGCGCCGCGCCGATCCCCACCACCTTTGTAGTCATGGTACCATCGGCGCCGATTATCGAGGAAATAAGCGCGACTTTGCCGCTTTTATAAATCACCGGCCCGATGATCTTGCCGTTGCTGTTGACGCGTTGCAGGGAGCGCTCAGCTTCTTTCAGCATATCAGGCGGCACACTCAGGCTCACCAACACGTGCAGGACGCCGCCGGCGTCGTTGCTTTCGCTGATCGTGGCGGCCGAGCCGGCAGCCGGTTGCGTATTCCGCACATAACGGATAAACGAAAACATGGGTTTGCCGTCCTCGTGCAGGGCCACGGCGGCTTTATCGGGCAGATAATAATAGTTGTTCGGATTACTGACCTCCGGGAAGACGGTCAGTTGCCCGGCGCGAACGCCCCGGTCGAAGACGATTTGCTGGGCGTTTAGCACGGATACCGCGAGAAACGCGGCAAGCCCGAGCGTCAAACTTGAATATGCTTTCATATAAGTTGTTGTGTTTTAGGTTAGTACGCTGAAATGTTGTTAATCCTCGAGGAATATTTTCAACAGGTCTTTAAACTGGTCCAGAATCCGGCCTTCTTTACTCACCTCGCCCGCCGGACCTGGTTCGAGCAGGACTTCGGCGGCTTTTTTGATTTTTTTGAGGAATTCGGGGTCTTTATCCCGCAGTTTGTCCGGAATGACGGCGTACACGTAATCGTCGTTGATCTTGGCGTCCCAGTCGAGCGCCAGTTTTCCCTCCGTTTTGTGGTTGAGCACCAAGCGGTAGGCGTAGCCGGTCTGGTCGCGGTCGGTGTAGATGCGATGCGAAACCAGGGGCTGGTTTTTCGCCACCGTGAGGGGAATATTCGTTTCTATTTCCTGCCCGTATTTCATGTAGCGCAATTGCAGGGTGGCGCGGGTGATGCCGAGTGTTTTCATTTCTTCGAGATCGGCCTCGAACTCGACGGTACGCGGTTTGATCGGACATTGCAGGGTGACGGCCTGCCAGTCGCCTTTTTGCCAGGAAGGGCTTTCCGGGTAGTTCTTGCCGCCGCGCAGGCTCCACTGGGTTTTGTATTCGTACACGTCGGGGTTTTTATCCTCACCGCGCGCATAGGTCAGTGTGGCCAGGCGGCCTCTTTCCCGCATTACTTCGGGGCTGATGGTGACCGCATCGCTGAAATCGTTGGCCGGCGCGTTGCGTTTCTTGCGGACATTGACCGTGACGTAGTTAATTTCATCTTTGAAAATATCCATCGCTTCCAGGTCGACGATAAAGTTGATATCGCGGTGCTGGAAAAAGGGGTCGTTCAGGTTCACGGACATGACGCACTTGGGGTTGTTTTTCACCTGATCGTAGGTGCTGGCGAGGTTAGACACCATCTGGTAGCGCCGGCGCACGGGGAGCAGGATCTGGTCGAGGCGGACGGTTTTTTTCAAACTCCGGCTGGCGTTCAGCTGGGTGCAGGATTTGAATTTGTAACCGCCCTGGGCCGAGTTTTTAATGGCTTCATCGCCGATTTCCACGCCGCTTTCCAGGTTGGTGATGGTGGACAGCTCGGGGTAATCCGGTTCGGTAAAAGCGTTGAGGAAGAAATCGAAGAAGGCTTCGCGAATCACTTTGAGGCGTTCGTCGTCCATGGTTTCCTCCCATTTGAGCGTGATCATTTCGCGGCTGGTGAACTCGTCGTACACTTTGCGCATCATGTTCTCGCTCACGCCGTATTCCCAGGGGCTGCCGGTGTCGCCGGAACCGCTGGTATTGCCCGCCACGTTGTCGATGGCCTGCAGGCCGATCAGTACGTTGGACATGCCGTCGCCGACGCCACATTCGTCGGTGAGTTTCTTTTTATTTTTTTCGTAATAGTCCAGCGCCTTCTGGTACAATTCGGGTTCTTTGTCGAGTTCTTTTTTGATCAGGTCGTAGGCGATGCCGTCGCCCTGGCGGTGGTCGATTTCCAGGTTATAGGTGAGTAAACCTTTGGCGGCTTTCACCAGTACGGTGTATTCATAGTCGAGCACCACGGAAACGTCGGTGATGGAGCGCGACTTGCGGAAGGTAGCATCGAGCAGTTGCGCGCCGTTTTTATCCAGCCGGGCGGCCACGGCAGCTTTGTGACCGGGCATTGGGGGGGCCATACCGGAAGTGATGAAGGTGCTGGTCATCTGTTTATCCTGCAGGATGGCCGATACGATGCGGAACGATTCGCCCTGGATGGCCTGCAGGTCGACGGGGCCGGCCAGGACGCCCTGGTTGCGGGTTCGTTCTGCCAGTTTGGTTTGCAGTTCTTTCAGTTGATCCGGCGCCAGGCCCCATTGCAGCAAAAAGTGGAGCAGTGCGCCCTGTGCGCCGCCTTGTTCCACCCGCTGTTCGGTGGTGAATTTGACAAAAAGGAATTCCGGTGTCTGGTCGGGTTTTTTGCCCAGGTGGATCGATTCGGAAGGCGGCAGGTAGTAATACTGGTTGCCTTCCAGGCTTCTGAACAGGATAAGGTTCATGCCGTTGTTCAGGGCGATTTCCATGCGGGTTTCATAAGAAAGCCGTTGCGCGGCGCCCGAAACGGGAAGTATGAAACCGGCCGTAGCCAGGGTCAGCCAAAAGAGCGAATAGGAAAATAATTTGATCGATTTCATATTGTTGGTATCGGTTATTGATCAGTTTGTTTTTAAGAGATCTTTGAATTTATCCAGCACGGAGCCTTTGTTCACTTCTTTGCCATCGGCGACAGGGATGATCTCCTTGCCCAGGGCAACCATTTTTTCGATGGCTTCCGCGTTCTGGTCGCGCAGTTCGTCGGGGATCACGGCGTACATATAACCGGTGTTGAGTTGGGCGTCCCATTCCGTGGCCAGCGGGCCTTTGGTTTTGTGATAAAAAACGGTGCGGTAGGCGTAGCCCTGGGTGTTGCGGTCCATGTAGATGTTTTTTTCCAGGTAGCCTACGCCCGCGGAGGCGCTGATATTGAAACTGGATTCGACTTCCTTGCCGAATTTGTAATAGCGCAATTGCAGCGATACGTTTTTAATGTCCAGGTTTTTCATGTCTTCCAGGTCGGTTTCGAAACGGATAGGCGTGGGCGCTACCGGGGGCGCGAGGGTGACGCCTTCCCAGCGGCCTTTGGTCCAACTGGTATCGGCCGGGAAAACCCTGCCGCCGCGCAGGCTCCACTGTACTTTGTATTCGAACACCTCGGGGCTGTCGTCCTGCGCTTTCGAGTAGGTGACGACGGCGCGGTTGCCGGTTTCTTTAAAAAACTTGTTGTCGAAGGTTACCTGGCTGGAGAACTCGTGCGCGTCTTTTTCGCTGCGGCGTTTGCGGATATCGACGGTGACGAAATTGAGTTCTTTACCAAACATTTCTTCGGCGTCCAGGTCGAGGATCAGGTAAATATCGCGGTGTTCGAAGAAGGGATCGTCGAGCAGCACGGTGTTGACGCAGCTTTTGTTGTCGCGCACCTGGTCGTAGTCGTCGGCTAAGTTTTCGGTCAGGGTAAACTCCTGGGTGATCGGCAGGCGTACGTTCAGGGTGTAGGTTTCGGTGCGCCGGGCGATTTTTTGCATGATTTTTTTGTGATCCACTTTATAGGAGCGGTAGCCGTAGCTGTATTCCCTTGGGTTTGCGCCGGGGCGCTGGGTTTCATCGGGGTCGGGTTTTCGGAATTCTTTTTCCGACACCGAGCGCAGGAAATACTCCATGAAGGCGTTCATCATGTCCTGGGCTGCCTGGCTTTCGGGTTGCAGGTTTTCGAGTTGTACGTCCACGGCTTTGGTTTCGCGCATGAGGGAAAACAAGGAATCCACTTCCGTGTCTTTCACGTAGTTGTCTTCTTCGCCTTTGTCGCCGCCGTCGCGGTTGGTAGCTGTGCGGGTGTAATGTTGGTAAACCGAGTCGATGCGTTGCCAGTTTACGGTAATTTTGCCGCTGACGGCCGGCATGAGCACGTCGTACCGGAAACGCAGTGAAACGGACACGTCGGTGATGGAGCGGCCTTTTTCAAAGGTGGCCGCCATGAGTTGCGCGGCGTTTTTTTCGAGCAGGGCGCCCACGGCTACTTTTCCGCCCGGCATAACCGGCGCGCGGCCCGAAGTGACCAGGGTGGGCGTGGATTTACGGTCGCTCAGCAGGGCGGAGATGATCTGAAAGGAATTTTCTTCGTCGGTTTTGACGTTGGCGGCGCCCATGAGCCTGGGGTCGCGGGCGAGCCGGTAACGTGGATTACTCGCGGCCAGCCCTTTTACCCGCGCGCTGAGTTTATCCTGCACTTCCTTTTCCTGTTCGGGCGTGAGGCCCCATTGCATCAGAAAGTGCATCAGGGCGCCGTTGACGCCGCCGGCGCTTTCGTTGGTGGTATATTTAAGAAAGAGAAATTCCGGGATGCCGTCTTTCTTTTTGGAGAGGCGAAGGTTGGTCGGCAGGTAATAGTACTCGCCGGAAAACAGGGTATCCAGGGAACGCGCCGCGCCAAACAACACGACGTTGGTGCCGTCTTTCAGCGAGACAGTTACCTTGTTCATAAAGTCGAGTACCTGCGCGTTGGCGTTCGGGGCGCAGGTCAGGAGGAGCAGGAGGGGCAAAAAAGAACGTATGCGCATGATTCAAGTGTTTGATTTTCAGTATTCTATTTGTTGTCCTGTTTTAAAATCCGTTCTTCAAAGAAGGAGCCGTTCACCAGTTTTCCGGGGTCTTTGATCACTTTAATTCCATCCAGGCTCATCACGGCTTTGCACAGCCGGTTTGGAGTGGTAGCCGAGGTCCAGGCAATTTTTTCATCGGCATCGATGTCCTGACCCAACACATACTCGACGGCTCTTTCCACATAGTCCGCGCAGTTATAAGTCCAGGCGTTGAACAAGCGGTTTTCGGCGATCAGGCTATCGAGGAACTGCACCAGTTGGTAATCTTGCGTCGGGGTGGTGTTTATTTTGAGCAGCCCATCGCAGGGATAGCCTTGTTCGTGCGGGATGCCGTCTGTGATAAGGGAAGCCGCGGTGATGGCCGGTTCGGCGCTGGAAGCGGGTAGCCGGAAGTAGTGTGGCTGGACGCTTTCGTTGAGGCGGTCTTTGTTGAAGCGGTCTTTTTCCGGCCATAAATCGAAATACAACAGTTCGCCGGTGCGCGCCGTATCGTAGCGAACACCTCCCGGGCAGCTTTTACAGTCGGCCACTTTGATGTCGTACTTGTCCACGGCAATGCCCGCATGGCCGCTTTTACCGTCATGTGTGGCATAAATAATGACATACACGTGAGCGTGCAAAGCGACAGGTTTTATCACTGCAAAACAGCAGCAAAAGGCAATCAAAACCCGCATAACTATTTTTTTAAATGTCGTAGCCATTGTCCAAAATCACCTTCGAGCGTCCAGCTTTGCGGCGCCCGGTGGCTGTATGGCGCGTTGTTTAGTTTGAAATACATTTTAAAACGAATCCCGTCGAAATTGGAGGCCTTGTTCAGCGCTTCGTTTATTTCAACGGCGTCTTCGGCGGAAAAAGAAAAGGCGGCGGCAATTTTGGCCCCGGCGTTCAGGGGCGTCCCGCCGGCGTTTTTGAGCGAACGACGCAGGATATGCGCCAGCGGCGAATCCGACAATATCTCGAAGCCCGGATGCGCCGGGTCTTCATCCATGAACAGGCTGCCGCCGATCACGGCGCTGCTGTCCGTTTTAGCGAGCAGCAGGCGTTCGGCCTCGTCGTGTTGCCGCGGCGTCAGCCCCCATACCAGCAGCAGGTGCATTAGCCCGCCCCGGATGGGCGATAAACTGTCGTTGCGATAGGCGATGAAGGAGAACTCGGAATAACCGTCCGCATCCGAAATGCGGAGATTGACCGGCAGGTAGTAATACACGGTCGTACCGGACGACAACCCTGCTTCCCGGAACAGTTGCAGCGGCGTGCCGTCGGAAAGGGTTATTTCCGCGGTAACCGGCAACTGGGCGGGTAAGGTGTTGAAGATCAATCCTGTAAGGATAAGGATTGAAGTGAAATGCAAACGACCCATAACTCAGTTTTTAGGCAATTCGTCAATAAAGATCAGTCCCACCTTATCCTTGCCGGCAACGGTTTGCCGGGTACCGTCGGTTTTCATCCACAGGATGTTGTAATCGATTTCTTCCTTGTCGAGCGGGAGGGTAACTTCGAATGTTTTTTCCGCCAGGTTGTCGTTGGCGCGCAGGGTGCGCCGGTCTTCGCGGGTTTCGCTGAAGAAGGGATATTTGATCTGCACCGAAACTGCCCGGATGCCTTGTTGCAACACGCCTTCCAGGTCGCCTTCGAGGGCTACCGTACGCCGGTGAAACGGGGCAAAGAGGTTGATCATGGCCGCGTTGGCGGGTGTCCAGTTGGTGGTGTAGCCACCCCCGCCCACGAATTGCCACACGGTCTGATACTCGTAGTCGAGCCATTTGACGAGGTCGGTGTCGCCCCGGTTGAGATAAACGGCTTTGAAACGTCCGAGCGAATCGCGGAAATTGCGTTTGTTGATGAGCATTTCCTTCATCGTCACTTCGCCGTTGCCGTGCGTTTTGCGCAGCCGCACCGTTACGTTGTTGATCATGCGGTCGAATTCGCGTTCCAGCGAGCCGTCGACGCCCACGTGCACCACGCGTTGCTGGAAAGCGGGGTCGTACAGCGGCACGTCGCGGAACACGCGTTCGTCCTTGCCGTAGCGTTTGTACAGGTCGCCGATGTTGAACGTAACGAAGTGGTTGCGCTCTACCGTGGAGCGTCCGCGAAAATAGAGATTGGAGCTGCCGCTGATGTTGAGCTGTTTCAACTGGTAAGCGACGTTGAGGCCGAAGCCGGTGGTGCGGCGGCTGCCAAGGGGGCCGTTTGGGCCGGCGACCGCGCTGAGCGCGTCGTACAGGCCGCCGCGCTGGTCGGAAGGCACGCGTTCCGGTTCCACCCGCTGGAACATGAGGTCGAGCAGTTTGCTGTATACGGTGTTTAAAAGGGCCTCCAGGCGGTCGTGCGAGCCGACGGTATTCAGTTTGATGGCATTTTTACGGAAAAGTTCGTCGAAGCCCAGTTCTACGTCGGCACTGATAAAATAAATGGAAGCGCCGGCGCCGAAAGACTGGCTGTTGCGCACTTCCGACCAGTCGACGGTGAGTTCGGCCTGGTAGCTGTCGGTCAGGCCGGAAAAGCTCAGTTCGAACATCAGTGAAATGTCCGGCGTTTTCATTTTGAAACTTTCCAGCAGCAATTTGGAGCGCATCGGGTCCACTTCAAAGGAAAAAGCGATACGGCTGTTTTCCAATACCGGCGCCTCGCCGATGCCCAGCAGTTCCTTTTTATCCGTCCCGTCGGGCATTAAAATGGAGGACACCAGCATGTAGCGCCCGCGGGTGAACACGACCGGTCCGCGGATTTTTATGTCCTTGGCGTTCAGTTTTTGGCGTAAAGCATCTTCTGCTTCAGCCACTTGTTTGGCGGGCGTATCGTACAATACTAAAAAGTTGACGATGCCGCCGCCGCCGGCTTCCGAAATGGTGTTCGCGCCGGCGGCCGGGGAGGGTTTTTCGGTGATATACCGGAGAAAAGAAAATTCCGGCACCGAATCCTTGTCCAGACCCAGGCGCGCGCGGGAAGGCAGGTACAAATAAGTGAGCGTATCGCCGTAGATCGGGAAACACCACAATCCGGCTACCTGTGTGCCCCGGTCGATCATGATCTGTTGCGCAGGCATGGAACCGGCGGCAAACAACAAAGCAATAAACGGTATAAATGCAGTTGCTTTCATTCCGGGAGTTAAGTCGGTTAGGTAAAAAAATCATCAATTCTTTGGGATCGCCTACTTCTGAGGCGGAACCAGGTACAGGAATTGATCGGTGACTTCTTCCACGGGGCCTTCCACGGCTTTGGAGGAGTGCAGGGGGTACCAGTTGATCTGATAGGCAAGGGGTTTGCCCGAATCGTAATACAAAGCGGCCTTGTTGGTATTGGTGGGATCGTCGGCGCGCAGGATCAGCGTTTTTTGGATTTGGGGTCTGCCGTTCAGGACGGTGAAAAATTGTATGGTGGCCGATTTGTAGCCCGCCTCTTTCAGGGCGGCCCGGTCGGCGTCGATCTCGATCAGTTTTTTCTCGAAAGGCGGTTTCAGCGATACGGCGGCTTCACGGCCGCGAAGCCAGCCCTCCGGGTCGGGCGGTATGTTCACTGTTTGGCTGCCACCCTTGAAACTCCAGCTGATGCGGTAATCGTAATCGATCAGGGCGTCGCCGCTCAGGCCCAGGGCCTTGTATGTAACGGTTTGGAAATCAGTGCCTTTTTCCAGGTCTTTGCCTTTGATGACGAACTCTTTGGTCACGTCGGCGTGATTTTCCGGATAGGTTTTTTTGAAACTTACGGCAACGAAATTGAGGATTTCACTGAAAGCCTGGGCAAACTCGCCGTCCACCTGAAACACGATGTCGCGCGCTTTGAAATCCTTGTCATCGAGGTTCACCACGCGGAAATACTGTTCGTTGTCTTTGTGGTGATTGAAAAATCCGCGGATGTTGCCGGTGGTAAAAAACGGCACTTTAATGGTGGTGGATTTGCTCAGGTTGAGGTAAAATTTGTTGATGCGGATATCCTTGCGGTTTTTCAATACAAACTGGTGGTCGGTTACGTAGGGTTCTTCCTGCGCGCCGCCGAACACCCGGCTGAAGAAGCCGCGTTCCTGCCGTCCGGCGATCTGACCCTGTTCCACGGCCACTTCCGTCGGCGGTACCTGCGACCAGCCCGTTTTGGCGTCGAACATCAATTCGATGATTTTGTTGGTTATCAGGTCAACAATGGCCTGCATATCGTCGGTTTTGATGCCCAGGCCGCTGGAGCGGTCGAATACATCGACAGTGATCGCCTTGCTCTGGATCAGTTTGTCGGTGATATCGCGCATCTGGTTTTTATTGAACCCCTCCTGTTCGCTCATGATCTGGCTGAAATGGGTATAAATGGTTGAGGCCTCGGCAGTGATCACCGCGTTGTAGCCCTTCACCACGGCTTCGTAGTATCCGCTGATGGCGATGGACACGTCGGAAGTAGCGCCCTCAAAGGAGGCCCAAAGCAGGGTGGCGCCTTCCTGGCTGAGTTTGGCGGCGATGGCCGCGCGCGAACCCGGCAACAAGGGGGCATGGCCGGAGGTGATAAAATTCTGGGTCAGGGCGCGTTCGCCGGTTTTATTCGACAGGATGGAAGACACTACTTCAAAAGATGCCAGCCCCGACTCCCCGTCTTTGATGTTTTCCTGCATGGGCACGGGGCCCACGATACGACCGCCGGGCACCAACTCTTTCAGTTTCGACTGTAACTGATCCACCACTTCCTGCGGCAGCGTAAATTCCACCAGGGCGTGGAACAGACCGCCGTTGGTTTCCGGGCCCCCCTGACCCACGTATTTGATACACAGGACCTCGAAGGCGCCGTCTTCCCGTTGCGCTAAGCGCGGGTATTGCGGCAGGTAGTAGTAATCTTTGGGATTTTCCCGGTCCTGCAACAGCGAAACGCCGTCGATGAACAGGCGGCCCTCGTCATATTTTACGATGGCCAGGCATGGAAAGCTCAGTAAAAAGAAAACTGCGAGGGTAATCGGACGCATGGGATGTTTTCGATTGGATTGGTTAAGAAATGTTCGCGGAACCGCGGACGGGAGATTAAAGGCGATTATGGTAAAAATATTGTCAAAATCGACGAACAAATGTAGTCAGGATTTCCAAATGGAAAAGCAATTGCAAGGATACATAAATCATCCCGAATTTTTAGCAAGCCCGTTTTGCACTTTCATGCTGAAAGCTTGGCGGCGCGAGGTATAAGTCGCATGGACGCATAAATGTCAATTCGACTCCGGTGCATTTATGACCTGAAATCCGAAACCGTTAACAGGGGATAAATTTTTTATCGTGTAATGGCAGCCCCGGCATCCCCCATTGCCATCAACCCTGCCCAAAAAAACGGGTGTGAGAGGTCAAAATAGTCGGGGTTGTTCAGGTAGGCGCGTTTGGCTTCCTGCAGCGCCTGGTCGACGGGGGCGCCGGCGTGGTTAATTTTTTCAAAAAAAACATCCATCAGGGGCGAGGCGGAGTTGTCTGGCAGGCTCCACAGGCTCATCACCGTCGCGGGCACGCTGGCCATGGTAAAGGCGCGGGCAAGGCTGTACACGCCCTCCCCTTTGCGCCATTGGCCGTAGCCGGTGTGGCAGGCCAGCAGCACCACCAGCCGGGCGCGCAGGCGCAGGAGGCGGAGTTCGGCGGTGTAGAGCACGTTGTCCTGTTCCTGGCGGGGTTGCGGGTTGCCGATGATGAGGCGCGACAACGCGGGATCGTCCATTTCGGCGAATCCGTGCATCCCGAGCACCAATATGGTATAATTGAACGCCAGGCGTTTAAACAGGTCTTCGTTTGCGTCTTGTACAAAAACATCTCCGCCGAATTTCCGGGCCGCGGCAGCCGAGGCTTCCTGTATTTTTTTCAGGTTATCCAGCCGGTAACCCGATACGGGATCGACGGCATCCCCGGCGTACACCGGCGTAAAAGCCGCGAAAAAAGGTTTGCTCCCGGCAGCGTGTTCGATGGATTGCTGCACGGAAAGCAGGGTGGCGGAATAATTGTAGGCCACGCTGTAACGGTTTACCAGGTAGGGAAATGTTGCCCAGGGGCCGTTGTTTGCCGGCGCGGTAAGCAACACTTCAAAGGGAAGGTAGGACAATTGGTCGTCGGGGATGATGACTAAGCTCCGGACGTCCGTTTGACCCGCCAGTTCGGGGGCGAGCAGGGAGTCGTACAGCGCGGCGGCGGTTTTCAGGAACCAGCGTTTTTTTTCCGGACTTTCATCATCAAGGCGGGTCAAAAACCGGGCGAAGGCATCGGTTGTTTCCCGCCAACCCGGCGTCACTGCTATTCTGCGCCAGCCCATAAACTGCCGCGGCGTACAGGAGAAAACGTACAGGGCGGAGTCGGCGAAATAATAGCTGAGCAGCAGGGCGCCGGGGCGCAACAGGGCGGGCACTTCCGCGGCTTTCCGGTACGAGAAGTTTTCCTCGAGCCGGGCATGGCCGGGTATGGATTGTTTCAGGGCTTCCAGTTCCTGTTTGGCCTGAAACAGTCCGGATTCCAGCGACGCCACTTTTTCCCGCGCGGCGCTGTCCAGTTTGGCCCTGGCTATTTCGCGTTCAAACCAGGCT
>CALEYM010000338.1 GCA_937926185.1 uncultured Bacteroidota bacterium
AATTGCCGGCGGTGAACTTTATAAGGGTGAAAAAGACAACCAGGGCAAGTATGTTTTTGAAACGGCCCCGCAAGACGCTGCCAAATACCAGACTGCGAAAAAACTGCTGGACGAATTTCCGGACGAACTGCTGACTGAAAATGGCAAGGAATTCGGTTGCCTGGGTTGCGCCGACCAGCCGGTGTACTACGTCGAGATGAAAAAAGGCGGCACAGTATATCACTGGACCATCGACTCCGTTACCGACGGATTTCCGGATTACGTGAAAGATTACAGCGTTACCCTGGGCAATGTGCTGAATCAATTGCAATAGAGCGAACACAAATTTTTATATTTTATAATAAACACAAAGGCACATAGGACACATAGCGTTGTAAAACTATGTGTCCTCGTGTGTTTATTATAAAAATCTGTGTTTGTTTGATTAACCCGCCCTGTCAAAACCCGAATCCGCCTTCCTCCTGCTGTCCCCCGTTCCGTTGCTGCGGTTTCTTTTTGAACAGCGACGCATCCGGCTTGCCGAAGCGGTACATGGCCGTGGCCCGTATGAAACGCGTATCGCGGCGGCGGCTGAATTCCTGGAGGTAGTTGGCGGTTACCAGTTCCTGACCCATGCGGCGGCTGTTGAATACATCCACGAGCGCCAGTGTGAGGGAGAAGTTTTTGCCGAAATCTTTTTTCACCGACAGGTCGCTGAAAAACATCGGCACGGTTTTGCCCTGCGGCAGAATGCGCGGCGACTCGTAGTTGGCCATGGCCTGTACGCTGATGGCAGCGGGCAGGCGCAGGCTCAACGTCGACTTGAGGTTGTAGGCCCAGCCTGAATTTTCAAAATTCTGGGCCGTGATCCTGGTTTGAAATACGTTCAGGTTGTTGGTCCACTCCATGGATTTGCCCAGCTGGAGTTTCAGCGTATTGTCCATCCCGAAGGCGATGCTGTTGGAGCCATTTTCAAAGGTGCTGACCAGCACGTTCGGGTCCTCGGTCGAGCGGTAGGTGATGCTGGTGATGGGGTCTTCGGTATGACGCGCGTACACCGAGGCGAGCAAGTTGTGCTGTCCGAACAACAGGCTGTAATTGATCTCGCCGAGGTTGACGAACTCGGGCCGCAGGGCAGGGTTGCCGATGCGGTAGTTGTATTTGTCGGCAAACATGAAAAACGGCATGATCTGGAACCAGTTGGGCCGGTTGATCTTGCGGCTGGCGTTGATCTGCAGTTCCTGATTTTCCGTCAGTTTGCGTGTGAGGTAGAGGCTGGGGAAAAATGCCTTCCAGGTATCGCTGCCCTTGCCGGGGTAGTTGTAGCTGAATTCCTGTTCAGAGGTCAGTTGTCTGCCTTTGAAATATGAAGCTTCGAAACGTACGCCCGCCACGTATCCCCAGGCGCCGGAGTTGCCGCTGAAATTGGCGTAGGCGGCGTTGATCATCTCGGTGATGTCGTAATTGGTGGTCAGGATGCTGTCGGCCACGAAGGCGTAATCGTTGTAGTCGAAATGGGTGACGTCAAGCCAGGTATCCGTGGTTTTGCGGAAAGAGCGGGCGCCGAGTTCGAGTTTGGCCTTGTCGCCGAGCGGATCGGTATAGTCGAGTTGAACGATGGTTTGGCGGTTGCGGTTGCCGCCGTCGTTGTTTTGCAGGTCGGGGTTGGCTACTTCGGAGCCGTCGGCCTGGAAATAATGGGTTTCGAAACGGCTCAGGTTTTTCGACCGTCCGATGGTGTATTGCCCGTCGAGCGTGAGTTCTTTTCCTTTTTCGGGGAAAGTACGCCGCCAGATGCCCTGAACGGTATAGTTGCGCCACAGGCCGTCGGTGTTGCTGTTCCGGTAACCCGAGCTGAGCCAGTTTTGTTGTCCGTCGAGTTCCGTAAAGCGCTGAATTTCATTCGGGCGGAAATTGCCGCCCATCAGGCTGCCGGCGAGGGTGAGGGTGTTGCGATTGTTCAGCGTATAATCGATGTTCAGGCGTCCCATCTGGAACAGGTTCCCGAATTCTGTGCTGTTGTCCTGGTTGAAATAACGCGTGGGTTGCCCGTCGAGCAGGTCGGTGCGATACAGGTAGCCGTTCACCAGGTTATTGTTGGTATTTACGTTGTAATTCAACGAAACGTTCCAGGGGTCTTGTTTCAGGTTGAGGTTGCCCATGCCGTTGTAGCGGCCGCCCGTGCCCACGCCGGCGCTGACCATGCCGCTGTAACCCGGTTTGCGGTTCTTTTTCAGCACCAGGTTGAGGATGCCGCCCGTAGTATTGGCGTCGTATTTCGCGCCGGGGTTGGTGATCACTTCCACCTGTTCGATGTCGCCGGCGGGGATTTGATTCAGGCTGAGCAGCGTGGGCCGTCCGTCGATGAGGATTTGTACGTTCTGATTGCGCAGGTTGGCGTTGCCGTCGGCGTCCACGTTCACGGAGGGCACCGATTTCAGCACGTCTTCGGCGGTGCCGCCGGCGCTGGCGAGGTTTTTTTCCACGTTGAACACCTTGCGGTCGGCGCGGAGCTGGATGGTTGATTGTTCGGCGGTAACGGTCACCTCTTTCAGCATTTGCGCCGAAACGCCCATGGAGAGGTTGCCCAGGTCTTGTTCGTTGTTTTGCAGGGTGATCGTCACCTTCTTTTCCAGGGTTTCGTAGCCCATAAAACTCAGGGTGATTTTCAGGGGCCCGCCCGGCAGGCCGGTCAGGTTGAAGTCGCCGTTTTCGCGGGTAAGGCCGCCGCTCACGAGCGAGTCTCTGCCGCCGGGCAAAGTGCGGTAGGCTGCCACGGTGGCATAACCGATGGGTTCTTTGGCGCCGGCGTCGATGAGTTTGCCGTACACGCGACCGATGGCGGCAGGCTTCATGCCCTGGGACGGGCCGGCAGGAGCTTGCGCAGTGAGGGAACCGAAGGATGCGAGAGCCAGCAGCAAGAGGAGAGAGAGGCGGATATTTTTCATGGAAATCAAATTGCAGTAATGACTGTTTTATAAATGCGGTACAAAGGTGCGGCGTACGCCAACAGCAAATTAAAAGAGTAGATGAAACCGGGGAATGTGAAGACGACTTCGTGTTAAAATTACAAAAAGCAGGGCAACAGTAACCGCGAAGCGGGCATGATTCTTAGTCTGAATTTAGCGCCCCCAGGAATAAGATGTCAAAGAATTAATTTTAAACTTTTTTTATTACATTTGTGCAAAATTCAAACAAACTTATGCAGGTAATAGCGATTGATTTAAGCGATGCCTTAAAAAAGGACAAAAATGAAATTACGCCATTTCTTGCTAAAATGGATGTAAAAAGAGGCGATAAGTTGGAAATATTTAAAGATGAAGAGGTTAAGGGCGCATTGCTGGCAGCCATATTAACATTGATTTGGGCAGCACTGCACCACCTGTCCAAATCGGGAAATTTGCAACAAAACGGGTATCCAAATACTGGCCAGGTAAATGAACCGGGCGTTCCCTTTTCAGCATTGAACGAACTGCAAACTCCGGAAGAATTGGAAGAGGCTATAGAAAATAAATTAGGGATTGACATCGAATTTATTGACAAACCTGTGCAATTGGAAGCCCCCTTGGCCGAAACATTCGGCATTTGGAAAAATCGGAATATAAACATTGAAAACATTCGCGATGAAGCATGGCGAAAAACGAAATAATTCTTTGCGATTCAACGGCAATCATCCAACACTTTCGAGGAGACCGAAAAGTAACGAATCAATTGTCTGAAATAGGCGCGCAAAACATTGGGACATCAATTATTACTCAAGCAGAAATTTATTATGGTGCAAGGAACAAAAATGAGTTGAGTATTTACAGGCGATTTTTTGACGCTTTAAAATCATACCCGCTAAATGATGAGATTTCATCTGTCTTTCATGGATTGATCTTGAACTACTCAATAAGCCATAAGGTAAGAATTGCTGATATGCTGATTGCAGCTACTGCTATTGCCAATAATTTACCGTTATTTACCCATAACCGTAAGGATTTCGACTTCATACCCGATATCCGGCTGTATAATCCTTGAAAAGCCATTTTTCCCTTTTACATCGCCGTAAAGCCCCGTTTGGTCGCCACCTGCCCGTTTTCCCGGCTGCCCACCGTATCTTTGCAGCTGAATTTTTCAATAATGACCTTGTTTCGCGGTAAAATTCCAACCGAATGGTGGGTTCGGGTAGTATTTCACCTTCTGTTTTGGACCTACTTGCTTGGTTTGCCATTTCTCACCTGGGGCAGTACCGAGGAGGGACGCCGGCATTTGCTCCAGTTGTTCCCCCTGATGCTGACGCATATACCGCTGTTTTTTACCAATACGGCCTGGCTGGCGCCCCGTGTATTGCGCAAGCGCGGTATCGGTCCCTACTTGTTGTCGGTACTCGCCCTGGCCGTTGTTTTTACAATCCTCCAGGTGGCCATGAAAAGTTATTTGCTGGGGCGCCCTTTCTGGGCTGAATTGCAGGATCCGCTGCGGGTCATTTTCCATGTGATCTTTGTGACGGCAGTCAGCACGGGTTATGCGCTGACCAACCATTTGTATACCCAGGAAAAAGCCCGCGAGCAGGAACGCGGCGAACGCCTGCAATCGGAGCTGTCGTTCCTGCGCTCGCAGATCAGCCCGCATTTCATTTTTAACATTCTCAACAGTATCGTGTACCTCATCCGCTCGCGGTCGCCCCTCGCGGAGCCGGTCACCATCAAGTTGTCCGATCTGATGCGGTACATGTTGTATGAATCGGCCGACACCCAGATCCCACTCGAAAAAGAACTGGATTACCTTAAGAACTACGTGGAATTGCAGAAAATCCGTTTTGAAGAGGACGTGGACATCCGCCTGAACATCGAAAACCAGGCCGGGGCACAGATCATCGAACCCCTGCTGATGATCCCTTTTGTGGAAAATGCCTTCAAACACGGGGTCGGCCTTATCGAAAATCCGGTGATCGATATCGACGTTCGTTTTACTGAAAAGGAGTTGTTTTTCAGTGTGCGCAATAAAATGTCATCCGGCAGCCCCGAATCGAAAGATAACAGTTCGGGCATCGGACTGCGCAACGTGATACGGCGCCTGGAACTGCTCTACCCGGACACGCACCGGCTGGAAGTGAAACAGGAAGATAACTGGTTTACCGTTTACCTGAACCTGAAATTTCACCGATGAAGCTGCGCTGCCTCGCCGTCGACGACGAAAGCCTGGCCCGCAAGATGCTGGAAGACAACATCCGCCAGGTACCTTTTCTGGAATTAGTGCGCTCCTGCAAAAACGCCTTCGAGGCCATGCAGGCCCTGCAGGAAACACCCGTCGACCTTATGTTCCTCGACATCCAGATGCCGGGCATGCTGGGCACCCAATTCCTGCAAAGCCTGCCGGAAAAACCGATGGTCATTTTCGTAACAGCCTACCCGAACTACGCCGTGGAAAGTTACGACCTCGACGTGATCGACTACCTGATGAAACCCGTCAGCCTCGAACGTTTTACCAAAGCCGCCTACAAGGCGCTGGATGCGCAGCGTAAAAAAGAAGCCCTCGCATCGGCTGCGAAAGCTACCCCATCCGCCTCTGTTCACGAACCGGCGCAACCCGATTTTTTCTTCGTCAACGTCGAATATTCGCTCGTGAAAATCCCGGTGCGCGACATCACGCACATCGAAGGCATGAAGGACTACGTAAAAATTTACCTGCAAACAGCCAAAAAACCCGTGCTGACCAAATCAACCCTGAAAGCAATGGAAGAGAAACTGCCCGCACAGGGTTTTTTCCGGGTGCACAAGTCCTTTATCGTCCGGCTGGACAAGATCGAATCGCTGCGCAATAAAGAAATCCGGATCGGAGAACATGAAATACCGGTGGGAGAAGGAAATTGGGAGGAGTTGTTGCGAATGTTAAAATTCTAGGTTTCTGGTTAGAGGGTTAGAAGGTTTCTGGTTAGAGGGTTTCTGGTTGCCGAACCTTCTAACCAGAAACCTTTAAATCAACAATTCAGCGCGCCGCACACCGAGATGACCTGCCCGGAAATATAAGCGCCCATGCCGGAGGCGAGGAAAACGCAGGTATCGGCCACTTCGGCGCCGGTACCGAGGCGTTTCAAGGGGATGGCGTTCAGATAACCCTCTTTTGTTTTTTCGTCGAGCACGGCGGTCATTTCGGTTTCGATAAAACCGGGCGCCACGGCGTTGCAGCGGATGCCGCGGGAGCCGTATTCCTTGGCAATGGATTTGGAAAAACCGATGATGCCGGCTTTGGAGGCCGCGTAATTGGCTTGGCCGGCCTGCCCGAACACGCCCACCACAGAGCTCATGTTGATGATGCTGCCGCCCGCGCGGATCATGGGTTTCAGCGCGTGTTTGGTGAGATTGAACACCGATTTGAGGTTGGTTTGGATCACCTCGTCCCATTGTTGTTCGGTCATGCGCAGCATGAGCGTATCGCGGGTGATGCCGGCGTTGTTGACGAGGATATCGAGTTTGCCGAAGTCTTTCAGCACCTGACCCACCAGGGCTTCGGCCTGCGCATAGTCGCCGGCGTCGCTCATATAGGCGCGCACGTTGGCGCCCAGTGCCGCGGCGAGTTTTTCAGCGCGTTCGGAGGAGGATGCGGATACATAAGTGAAGGCGACCGAGGCGCCGTGTTCGGCAAACCTGCGCACCAGGGCTTCGCCGATACCGCGCGAGCCGCCGGTGATGAGCGCCACTTTTCCGTCGAGCAATTTCATATCGGATAAAATTTAATAATGGGAAATTGGAGGGGCAAAGTTGGGGAAAAGCATTGGAAAATAGAGAATGGTTGAAAATGCTTATTTTTGTAAAAAAAATGAACCGACATATCCTGAACAATTTACTCCGGCAAGAACTGATCGCCCCTGAGGATGCCGGGGAAATTGCACAATACGAAGCGACAAAGCCTTTCTCACTACATTGGGAATTAAAAACCCTGCTATATCTCGGCGTACTGCTGATCAACGCGGGACTGGGTTACCTGATCTACGAGAACATCGACAGCATCGGCCATGCGGCTCTTATCGCGCTGATCGGCGCCGTCAGCGCGGGCTGCTTTTGGTACGTTGTCCGGCGCCGGCAGCCGTTTTCGCGGGGTGAAGTGGAGAGCCCGACGCCTTACTACGACTATATTTTGCTGCTTGGTTGCCTCACGTTTTTGCTCATGGAGGGGTATTGGCAGTACCAGTACGGCATTTTTGGAACGCGCTACGGATTGGCAACCTTTATCCCGATGGTGTTGTTTTTCGGCCTGGCCTACCGGTTCGATCACCGGGGCGTGTTGTCGTTGGGCATCACGGCACTGGCTTCCTGGCTGGGGGTGACGGTGACGCCCCGGGACCTGCTGTCGCAGAATGATTTCAACAGCCAAACCATCGTGCAAACCGGCGTTTTTCTGGGCGCACTGCTGACCGCGGTACCGTTTTTGTGCGAGCGATGGGAGTTCAAAAAACACTTTTCACCGACGTATCTCAATTTTGGGGTGCATATTTTAATGGTTTCCTGTCTGGCCGGTATGATGGCCCTGGACCACCCGGTCATTTATTTTCCCTTGTTGTGTTGCGCCGTCGGTTTTTTCACCTGGTATGCGAGCAGTCGCGCCTCGTTTTACTTTCTTACGGTGGCGGTGCTTTACGGATACATTGGCACTACCTGGTTAATATTTCGCTATTCGCCGAGTTTTGATTTCACGTTTTACCTGTTTTATTTCATCGTTTCTTGCGCCGGGATCATTTTTTTCCTGACCAATCACAAACGTTTTTTCAAAACCCAAACGCCATGATCGCTTACAACCACAAGTGGCTGGATGCCCTGCTGACCAAAGATGCCGCCCGGGAGTGGCACAAAAAGGGGCTGTTGTCCGACGAAAAATGGCAAACCATACAGGAGCAGCACCCCTCGAATTTCTACTCGCCCAATGTGTTTATCCGCATCGGGCTGGCTATTTTTTGCATGATCCTGTTGTTTGCCGCGCTGGGACTCGCTTTTCTGTTCATGGAGCCCGATTCATCAACAAGCGCCGCCCTGTTCAGTCTTTTCTGGGGCACGGTTTGGATCGTCCTGCTTGAGTCCTGGGCCATCCGGTCGGCCCGGCATTTCGGCAGCGGCATCGACGACATGTTGCTGTACGCCGGCGCCTCACTGATTATCGGAAGTTTGTGGAATTTGTTGCCATACGATAGCGAACCATTGATGTATTGCTGTATCGCCTGGCCTTTCCTGCTGGCGGCCGGCATCCGCTACGGCGACCGGCTGGCTGCCGCGGCGACCTATTGTTGCGCTTTGCTGATCGTTTTATTAGTGGTCAATAAAATTCCGAAACTGGCCCTTTACCTGTTGCCTTTTGCCGGAATGGCCTTTTCGGCAGCCGCCTGGTTTTTTGCCCGAAACGGGCAAAGACGCTATCACTGGCGGCATTGGAGCGGCGGGCTCGCCGTAGTGGAATTGCTGACGCTGGTTTCGTTTTATGCCAGTGGCAATTATTGGGTGGTACAGCAGGCGGGTCTTGAATTGTTTGGACTGGAGCAAGCGCCTTTAGCCTGGTTTTTCTGGGCGTTCACTTTTGCCGTTCCGGCCCTCTATATTTTCCTGGGCCTGCGCCGCAAAGACCGGTTTATGCTCGATATTGGGTTGGGTTGCGTGGCGGCCATGGTATTCACCTACCGGTATTATTTTCATGTAATGCCGCTGGCCTGGGCCGCGGCCACCGGCGGGGCTGTTTTACTCGCAACCGCCTATTTTTCCATCCGGTATCTGCGAAAAAATGCAGGCGCGTACACTTACGACGCCGGTACTGAAAAATCGCTGCTTCAGGAGGCGGAAGTACAGGTCATTGCGCACACCGTTGGCGGTCAAACGACGGCGGTCCCCGTTAAAAAGGATACGTTCGGCGGCGGCCAGTTTGGCGGCGGAGGGGCAAGTGGGGAGTTTTAAACCGGGATAATTTGGCAAAGCATCTATCCGGGGATTTGAAAACCTGATTTCGGGCGGGTTTGTACGGCGTTTTTTTCCAATTTTGCCGCCTAAAACTACCGGATTGGAACAACCGCAAGCACGCGCACCCAAACCCGACGCCTACGCCGCCCTGCGCATCCCCGACTATCGTTTCTACCTGTCTATGCGGCTGATGACCACGCTGGCCATCCAGATCATGTCGGTATCGGTAGGGTATTTCATTTACGACCTCACGGGCGACCCGCTGATGCTGGGACTCGTGGGGTTGGCCGAAGCCATTCCGGCTATTGCCATCAGCTTGTGGGCCGGTCATCTGGCCGACAAGTACAACCGCCGGAATATCCTGGCGGGTTGTTTGTCGCTGATGCTGTTGTGTACCGCTACGCTCTTTGTGCTGGCCCTGAACAAGGACATTTTATCCAAAACCGCCATGCTGGGCGGTATTTACGCCGTGATTTTTATGACAGGCGTGGCGCGCGGCTTTTTCAGCCCGACCAACTTTGCTTTTCTACCTCAATTGGTGGATAAAAAAACGCTGCCCAACGCCATCTCCTGGAACAGCAGCACCTGGGAAGTGGCCAGCATTACCGGCCTGGGTTTGGGCGGATTGTTATACGGATTTCTCGGTGTGTCCCGAACCTTTGCCATCCTCATCCTGCTATGCGCCCTTTCCCTGTTTTTTCTCGCGCGCATCGGCCCCAAACCCGTGCCACCGGCCGATCACACCGTGCCGGCACTTGAGCGTATCCGGGAAGGATTGCGATTTGTGTACGGCAACCAGATCATTTTAGGGGCCATTGCTTTGGATCTGTTCGCCGTGTTGTTTGGCGGCGCGGTGGCCCTGCTGCCCGTATATGCCAAGGATATTTTGCAGGTGGGGCCGCAGGGATTGGGTATTTTGCGCGCGGCCATGTCGCTGGGCGCTATTACGATGGCCATATACCTGGCGCACCGCCCCCTGGGGCGTAATGCCGGCAGCCTGATGTTGTGGTGTGTGGCGGGGTTTGGCGCCTGCATCGTCGGATTCGGCCTGTCGAAGTGGTTCTGGTTGTCCTTTTTCTTCCTGTACCTCTGCGGCGTATTCGACGAGGTAAGCGTATATGTGCGCGCCTCCCTCATTCAACACCTGACACCCGACCATCTGAAAGGCCGGGTATCGTCCGTAAATTCGATTTTTATCACTTCTTCCAACGAGATCGGCGCCTTCGAAAGCGGCTTCACCGCTAAACTGATGGGCGCCGTGCCCGCCGTGGTTTTCGGCGGATTGATGACGATCGCCGTAGTCGGCATCACCTGGTGGAAAGCGCCGAAGTTGCGGATGCTGGATTTTCGGAAGGTGACGGAGGGTTGATTTGTTGATTTGTTGATTTGTTGATTTGTTGATTTGAGAATCCAAGCGCTGAATAATCAAATCAACAAATCAACAAATCAACAAATTCAAGCCACATGGTTCTGATACGCCGCGGCATCCATCAGGCCGTCCAGATCGGCTGGGTTGGCGATTTCAATTTTCACGATCCAGCCTTTCCCATAGGGGTCTTCATTGATCAGTGCCGGGTTGCCGTTTTTAGTGTCGTCGAGTTCGGGATTGAATTCGAGTACTTTGGCCGTGAGGGGCATAAACAGGTCGGAGGTGGTTTTTACGGCTTCCACGGTGCCGAACACGGCGTGCGCATTCACGGTCTGGCCCACGGTTTCAACCTCGATATATACCAGTTCGCCCAATTCGCTTTGCGCGAAATCGGTGATACCTACATAAGCGATGTTGCCGCTTTCAACGCGAACCCATTCGTGGTCGGCGGTGTATTTGCAATCAGTTGGAAAATTCATTACGATTTACGATTTACGATTTACGATTTACGATTTACGATTTACGATTTACGATTAGCGCGCCAAAAATACAGGTTTTGGTTTTGCGTCAAATTTTGCCGGGAAAAAATTTAGTCCTGTCGCTTGTTGGCCATTTAACCGTTAAGGTTTTGAATATTTCAATAAATCTCTCCTTCTTTGGCCGTCGCCCCACAATCCGTAATCCGTCCCGAGGCCTCGGGACAATCCGCAATCCGCAATCCGCAATCCGCAATCCTTATGCGCTACCAAGCCATTCATCCGGAATTATTCCAAATGAACCGAAAACGCTTCGTGCGGGAAATGAAACCCGGCACGATGGCCATTTTCAATTCCAACGATTTGATGCCGCGTACGGGCGATATTTTTTATCCGTTCCGGCAGAATGCCGGTCTGTTTTACCTGAGCGGCATCGACCAGGAGGACACCATGCTGGTGTTGTTTCCCGATTGCCCCAAAGAGGATTGCCGGGAATTGTTGCTGATCCGGCGCACCAGCGAGCAGATTAAGATTTGGGAAGGGCACAAACTCGGCAAAGATGAGGCGCGCGCGGTATCGGGCGTCGAAAAGGTATTGTTTCTGGATGAATCCGAAGGTTTGCTGAACGAGTTGATCCTGCTGGCCGGGGGCATTTACCTGAATACCAATGAAAACGACCGTTTCGAGACGCCGGTGGAAACCCGCGATTACCGCTACGCCCGCTCCATCCGGGAGCGATATCCTGCCCATGCGCTGTACCGGGCGCAACCTATCCTCAAAAAATTGCAAATGATCAAGAGCCCTCCCGAACTGGAGTTGCTTGCGCAATGCGCGGCCATCACTGCCTCGGCCTTCCGCCGGGTACTCGGCTTTGTGCGGCCCGGCGTTATGGAATTTGAGGTGGAAGCCGAGATCACGCACGAATTTATCCGAAACCGCGCCACCGGGCACGCCTACCAGCCCATTGTGGCCGGCGGAAAAAACGCCTGCATACTGCACTACGTGGACAACAACCGCCCATGCCTCGACGGCGAGGTGCTCCTGCTCGATTTCGGCTGCGAATACGCCAATTACAACGCCGACCTCAGCCGCTCCATTCCGGTGAACGGCGTGTTCAGCGACCGGCAGCGCGCCGTGTACAATGCCGTGCTGCGCGTATTGAAAGAGGCCAGGGCCATGCTGGTGCCGGGCAATACCCTGGAAGAGTACACCAAAGAAGCAGGCAAGATCATGGAAAGCGAATTGCTCGGCCTGGGCCTGATCAGCCGGGAGGAAGTGGCGCAACAGGACGACAAAAAACCGGCCTACAAAAAGTTCTTCATGCACGGCCTGAGCCACCACCTCGGCCTCGACGTGCACGACCTCTGCCTGCGTTACGAACCTTTCAGGGCCGGCATGGTGTTCACCTGCGAACCGGGCATTTACATCCCGGAAGAAGGACTTGGCATCCGGCTGGAAAACGATATACTTATCACCGACGAAGGGCCGGTGGATCTGTTTGCCGGTATTCCTATCGAAGCGGAAGAGATTGAAGACCTGATGCACACTAAAAGCGACCCTGTCTCTCCTTTAGCCGGGCAGGTGGTTTCTTCCACAAATTAGGCTTGGTTTTCAAAAATCCACCAACTCAATCTCAAACGCCATTACCGCGTTGGCCCGCACGCCGAAAGGCGGGTTAGACCCGTATGCCAGCGCGGAGGGGATGATAAATAAACCTTTCCCGTCTTTTTGCAGCAGCGGAATGGCAATTTTCCAACCTTCGATCAGATCGCCCAGCCGGAATTTAACCGTTTCGGAACCGTTCGTCTGGTCGAACACCACGCCGTCGAGGTAGTAACCTTTATAACGGACGGTCACCTGGTCGTTGAGGGTAGGGCTGCCGCCGGAACCGGGCGTTTCGATGACGTAAAAAATGCCGGAACTGTGTTCAGTAGCGTTAAGGTTATTATCCGCCACATATTGCACGATGAGCGCGCGGTCGATCTCCGCCTGGTCTTCTTTGTTGCAGGCAAGCAGGAAAGCAAAGGCCAGAATTGTTGCGGCTGGGAGTAGTGTGTTTTTCATGTTAAACTTGTGCTTAATTGTTCCCGGCAAAGGTAAGGAATGTCAATAATTCCCAAATGATACCCGCGGACCCGTCCCGCGGCCCTATTTTTGCCGCCGTTTGTTTAAAAAATAAAAAATCGGCAACGCGATGCGACAACTCATACTGTTTTGCCTCCCCGGCATGTTTATCCTCCCGGCAACGGGGTTTGCGCTCCAACCTGCTTTCAGCGGTGAAACCGCGGACAGTACCGTCATCGACGTCACCGTCGAAGGCATGCCCGCCGGCAAGGTGCGCCTGGTGGGCACTTACGGCGACCAGAACTACCTGGCCGATTCGGCCATGGCCGATGCTTCCGGGCATTTCGTCCTGCGCCGCCCCAAACCCCTGATGGCCGGATTTTATTATTTTCTCCTGCCCGGGCAGAGCAATTTCTCCATCCTCATCGACAAACAGGATCAGTTTATGACCCTGCGGGCGAAATTGCCCGATATTCCCGGCACCATGCAGGTAAAAGGCTCCCTGAATACGGAACTGTTGTACCGCAATTTTAAATTCCAAAGCGCCCAGGACCCGGAACTCAACCAGTTGAGCCAGACCCTGAAAAAATTCCCGGCTACAGCGCCCGAATACCAGCAAGCCAAAAACCGGCAAAACCAGTTGGTCGCAGCCCGCAAAGCGCACCTCGACGAGATTTATAAAAATTATCCGGACGCTTTTTTTACCAAATTTAAAATCGCCGGACAAAATCCCGACTGGCCCGAATTCCGAAAGCCCAACGGCGACCTCGACACCCTGCGCAACCTGCTGCACTACCGCGAACACTTCTGGGACGGCGTCGATTTCACCGACAACCGGCTGCTGAACACCCCGGTGATCTTCAACAAACTGCGGCGCTACATCACCGAACTGACGCCCCAACAACCCGACTCGATCATCAAAGTAGCCGACCCGCTGGTGGCGCGCATGCTGCCGTACAAGGAGTATTTCAAATTCTTCGTCAACTGGATCGGCCTGAACTACGAAAACGGCAAAACCAAGGTGATGGACGGCGAAGCCGTGTACGTGCACATGATAGACAAATACATCACGCCCGAACTAGCCGACTGGGATACGCCCGAAAACATCGAAAAACTGCGCAAAAAAGTCTGGGAAATGAAAGCCAGCCTCCTGGGCCGCAAAGCGCCCGACGTGCGCGCGCAGGACATTAACGGGCAGTTCAGGAGTATTTATGACATTACGGCGCCCATTGTCGTCGTTTTTCTGTTCAGCCCCGACTGCGAACACTGCCAGGAACAGGCGCCCGAAATCCAGCGTATTTACGAAAAATGGAAAGATCGCGGCGTGGATTTTTACGGCATCGCCGTCAATACGACGGATGCCGAATGGCGGGAATTCATTAAAAAACAGGGCTTCACTTTTACCAACGTGTTCGACCCCACCAACCGCGCCATTTACGCCAAATACTACGTAGACATCACGCCCGAATTGTACGTCCTGAACAAAGACCGGATCATCGTGGCCAAAAACCTCGTGGCCGGCCAACTGGAAACCATGTTCGAACGGGAACTGAAAAAGTTGAACAAATAATCCGCAATCCGTCCCGAGTCCTCGGGACAATCCGTAATCCGCAATCCGTAATCCGTAATCCAACCTTTCCTGTCATTTGTTCGTCTAAACTACCCGATGCAGACAACCAAAACGGTAATTTTGCCGTTTTCTACAAGCTTTGCTGAAAAGCAAGCCCTTTTTTCATTTAAAATTAAATTTTCGCAGAACATGAATTTCAAACAACGTGTGGCAGTCCTGCTTTTCTGCCTGCCCGGATTGTTTCTCTCCGCTCAAACGAAAGCGCCGGAAAACTGGTTTACGCTCGACAATGCTAAAAACGGCGTACAGGGTACCAGCGCCAATGAAGCCCTGGCCGCACTGAAAGCCAAAGGCAAAAAAAGTCAAACGATAATCGTGGCAGTACTCGACTCCGGCGTGGATTACCTGCACGAAGACCTCAAAGACATCATGTGGGTTAACCCCGGCGAAATAGCCGGCAACAACAAAGACGACGACGGCAACGGCTACATCGACGATATCCACGGCTGGAACTTCCTCGGCGGCGCCAACGGCGAAATCGTCACGCACGAAACCCTCGAAATGACGCGTGAATACGCGCGGCTGAGCAAAAAATACGCCGGCACCAACGGTAAAAATCTCTACGGTGAAGCCAAGAAAGAATTTGAATACTTCGAGGAAATAAAAGAAGCCTACGAGGAAAAACGAAAGGAAGCAGAAGAAGTAATAGCCCAGGTCGACGCACAATTGGCCAAAGTGGAAGACGCCTTCGCTACGATCCGGCAAGCCACCGGCAAACAATCCTTCAGCGCCGAAGACCTGGCCAAAATGGACGCCGGCAGCAACGAAAAACTGAAAGAAGCGATCGCGCTAAGCCAACGCGTAATGGCCAAAGGCCTGACACCAGACAACTTTGCCGAGGAAAAAGCCAGCGCCTACGGCCCTTACAAAGAAATGCTGGACTATAACCTGAACCTCGACTTCAACCCGCGCGGCATCGTGGGCGACGACCCCAACGACCTGAGCAACCGCTTTTATGGCAACAACACATACGGCGACCCCGACGGCCACGGCACCCACGTGGCCGGCATCATCGCCGCCATCCGCAACAACGGCGTGGGCATCGACGGCATCGCCGACAACGTGCGCATCATGACCGTGCGCTGCGTGCCCGACGGCGACGAACGCGACAAAGACGTGGCCAACGCCATCCGTTATGCCGTGGACAACGGCGCCAGCATCATCAACATGTCGTTCGGCAAAGATTTCAGCCCGCAAAAGAGCTATGTGGACGAAGCCGTGAAATACGCCGCCGAGCGCGACGTATTGCTCGTGCACGCCGCCGGCAATGATTCGGAAAACAACGACACCGACAGCAATTTCCCCAGCGACAATTACGTCAAACCGGTCAAAAAAGGCCTGTTTAAAAAAGATAAAACCGCTCCGAACTGGCTTGAAATCGGCGCCCTCTCCTGGCGCGGCGGCGAAAAACGCGTGGCCGGCTTCTCCAACTACGGCAAAAAGAACGTCGACCTGTTTTCCCCCGGCCACCAGCTGTACTCCACGGTGCCTGATAATAAGTACGCCGCCTTCAGCGGCACGTCCATGGCTTCCCCGGCTGCCGCCGGCGTAGCCGCCATCATCCGCTCCTACTATCCCGAGTTATCGGCAAAACAGGTGCGTGAAGTGCTCGTCAAATCGGTAGTGAAACAGGACGGCGAAGTATACAAACCCGGCACGACCGAAAAAGTACCCTTCAGCGAACTGTGCGCCAGCGGCGGTATCGTGAGCGCCACCAACGCCGTTACCCTCGCCGAGCAAACCAAACCGAAGAAAAACAAAAAAGCCACCTGGCGCGAAGCCGGCATGGGCAACCCGGTGAAGAAAGAGAAAGTGGTGACACCGTGATGCAGTAGGCAATAAGCGGTTTGTAAAAAGCAAGAGGCTGTCTCATAAGTACTTGTACATTGCAAATTGGTCATTGAACATTGAACATTTCCAAATTTAAAATGGAAATTATAAAATTTTAAATTTTAAAAATTGAAATGTACAATGACCAATGTTCAATTTGTAATGTACAAGCACTTATGAGACAGCCTCTTGCTTTTCATGATATTCAGGGATAACTTTGGGGCCATTGTTTATCTCTAAAATATGATCGCCAATGAAAAGTCTCCACACTGCCCGCCTGGCATTACTTGCTTTTTTCTATCCCGCCGTCTTTCTGGCCCAAACAGCCGATACCTTTCACCTGAGCGGTTGCGCCCAATATTGGGCGAATCAACACCTGGTACCGAACGTGCAAATGACGGTAGGGGTTGTCCCGCTGACAAACCCTGCCTATACTTTTACCGGAACACTGAGCACCGACAGTACCTCAAG
>CALEYM010000339.1 GCA_937926185.1 uncultured Bacteroidota bacterium
CCGGGATGCCCTTATTAAAAAAGAGTGGAAAAATGATTTGGAGAAGTACATTACAGGCATAGCGCAAAACCACAAACACAAAATGCTGGCTATTGGAACCATGCCGGATCACATCCATATCTTTATCGGGTATAATGTCAATCACTTGATACCTGATTTGGTAGAAGAAATTAAAACATCCAGCAATGCCTGGATAAAGGCGAACCGGCTTTCCAAGTTTAAATTTGATTGGCAAAAGGGTTATGGCGCATTTACCCATGCCCGTTCGCAATTAGACACGGTAGTCAGGTATGTTTTGACACAGGAAGAACACCACAAAAAGACAAGCTTCCGGGAAGAGTATTTGGAAATGCTTCGCAAAAATGAAATAGATTTCAAGGATGAATACGTGTTCGAGTTTTTCGAAGGGATAATCGATTGGGAGTAAATCTTCCGATACACGGCACCCCTGCCACGATCATCGGTATGTTTACTACTACCCAGGCCCAGGTCGGAGCTAAATAAAGAGATTTAAATTAAAATTTAAAGCGAATAACTTGTATATTTGTGATTAAATCACAAATATTGGCTTATGTTGATCGAATTTAGTGTAGAAAACTTTCGCTCGTTTCGGGAAATGCAAACCCTGCACATGCAGGCAGCTCCCATCAAATCGAAAAACCCGAAGATCGACGAGGAGAACATTTTCGCGCTCACCGGCAAGCTAAGCCTTGTAAAATGCAAGATAATTTATGGCGCCAATGCCAGCGGTAAGAGCAATCTGGTGAAAGCGATGGCGGTGTTTTTTCAGATATTCAGACACTCACTGCAAAATGAAAACGCCTTAAAATTGTGGATAACGCCTTACCTCCTGGATACCACATCAACCGCGAAACCGGTGTTTTTTCAGATTCAGTTTAGTATAGACGGTCGGAATTATCGCTATGGCTTCGAGGCGACACAATCAGCCATTGTTAGTGAGTGGTTGTATTCAAGCGATGGCAAAGGGGGGCAGGAATCCTATCATTTCAGACGCGATGAGGATGGTGTCGAAGCAAACCCCCGCACGTTTAAAGAAGGTGCAAGGTTGATCATTGGCAAAGGAGAAATGCCGCCTTTGTACCGTCCTAATGCCTTGTTTTTACCATTGGTAGCCGTTTTTAATGGCCCCATCGCTCTAAAGATCAGTCAGTATTTTATGGAAAATTATGCCGTTTTCATCGGTATAGACGATAGCGCGGCTAAAGTGATCGCAATGGGTGCATTTAACAATGATGACATGCGAAAAAAGATGGCTGATGTGCTGAAGAAATCAGACTTAGGGATAGAAGACTTAGGGGTAGCGGAAATAGAATGGAGTAATGACTCTACCAAAACACAGCAGCAAAAACAGGGTGCTGAAGGAATCAAAAAATCCTTTGAAATTATGACCAAACGCCGTGCCTTTGATGAAGATGGTAAGCCAGCGGCAGAAGTTCCTCTTCTACTTCATGAAGAATCCTACGGAACGCAGAAATTGTTCTGGTTCAGTCCCTTCTTAATTAGCGCTCTCGAAAAAGGCGGCATTTTAATCGTTGATGAATTTGGATCGAGCCTACATGTTAAACTTATTCGTGCTATTATCGATTTGTTCCATTCCTCAGTCACTAACCCGCACAATGCGCAGCTCGTCGCTGCTACACACGACACACATCTGTTGGATCAGCGTTTGTTCCGCCGCGATCAAATTGTGTTTGTAGAAAAAAATCAGAGTGGTCAAAGTATACTGAAAGATCTGGTGGAATTCAAAGGCGTCCGGAACGACGCTTCTCTGGAAAGTGACTACTTACAGGGCCGGTATGGCGCCGTGCCCCTGACGAACCAATTTGACTGGGCATTTACCTTTGAAAACGATGACAAAAAACGTCAAGAAAACGGATCAAAATAAAGCCTGGAACCGGCGCACAGACCGGACAAAGGCCTATGCCCTGGAAAGCCGGGCGGCTAATGCCAAACGATTCCTCATCATCTGTGAAGGGGAAAATACCGAGCCGTATTATTTCAAGTCTTTTCCTGTAGCCACGGCAGAAGTTGAGGCATTTGGTACAGGGCGTTCCAAAACAAGCTTGGTAGAACAAGCAATCGAATGGGTTAGCCAGGAAAGCCCCGACCCTGAAAGAGAAGTATGGATTGTATTTGATATGGATTACGACCATAGAAAAGATGAATCCATGCAACGAAATGATTTTAACCAGGCCATCCGGTTGGCAGAGGCGAATGGTTTTCGCGTCGCATATTCCAATGACGCGTTTGAGTTATGGTTTGTTCTGCATTATCAACTGCTCGAATCGGCCTTAACCCGGGTTGAATATTATCAACAAATTGGCAGGCATTGGAACCTATCTTATGAACGCGATGGGAAAGGCGTGCAATTTTGTCGCAGGATTTATAAACGGCTGCATGAAGACGAACGATCCAGTCAAGCCTCGGCTATCCGGTACGCAGAATTGCTTCACGAGCGTCATGCGCCAAAACAACCTGCCGATCGAAATCCCTGCACCACTGTATATCAATTGGTTAAAGAACTGAACAAATATCTGAAACAATGACTGATTCCAAAAATACCACCTCCATCGTCACCAAAGTCTGGTCCTTCTGCAATACCCTCCGTGACGACGGCGTGGGCTACGGCGACTACCTGGAACAACTCACCTACCTGCTGTTCCTGAAAATGGCCGACGAATACGGCAAGCCGCCGCACAACCGTAAATTGCCCATCCCACCGGAATACAACTGGGAAAGCCTCGTCGATCTCAAAGGCGCCGAACTGGAAACCCACTACAATACCATGCTCCGCGAATTGGGCAAAGGCAAGGGCATCCTCGGCCAAATCTTTACCAAGAGCCAGAACAAGATACAGGACCCCGCCAAACTCTCCAAGATCATCGCCATGATCGACGCCGAGCAATGGCTGATGATGGGCGTGAAGGACAAAGGCGACATCTACGAGGGCCTGCTGGAGAAAAACGCCGAAGACACCAAAAGCGGCGCCGGGCAATACTTCACCCCGCGCGCACTCATCCGCGCCATGGTGGAATGTGTGCGCCCTGAGCCTATGCGCACCATCGCCGACCCGGCCTGCGGCACCGGCGGCTTCTTTCTGGCGGCTTACGATTACCTTGTGGCGCACCACAAACTCGACAAAGAGCAAAGCCGGTTTTTGAAATACCAGACCTTTTTCGGCAACGAAATCGTGGCCAACACCCGGCGGCTGGCCCTGATGAACCTGTTCCTCCACAACATCGGCGACATCGACAGCGACAACTTCATCTCGCCCGCCGATGCCCTCATCGCCGACGCGGGCGCGCGTTTCGATTACGTGCTGGCCAATCCGCCTTTCGGCAAAAAAAGCAGCCAGACTTTTACCAACGAAGAAGGCGAACAGGAAAAAGAAGACCTCACCTACAACCGCCAGGACTTCTGGGCCACCACAAGCAACAAACAACTCAATTTCGTGCAGCACATCCGCACCATGCTCAAAACAACGGGCCAGGCGGCCGTGGTGCTGCCCGACAACGTGCTGTTCGAAGGCGGCGCGGGCGAAACCGTGCGCAAAAAACTGCTCGAAACCGCGGATGTGCACACCATCCTGCGCCTGCCCACCGGCATCTTCTATGCCCAGGGCGTAAAAGCCAACGTGGTATTTTTCGACAACAAACCCAGCAGCAAGGAGCCCTGGACGAAAGAAATCTGGGTGTACGACTACCGCACCAATATCCACCACACCCTCAAAAAGAACCCGCTCAAACTGGAGGATTTACGCGATTTCATCACGTGTTATCATCCGGAGAACCGGCACAAACGCGCCGAAACATACCATCCCGACACCAACCCCGAGGGCCGCTGGCGGAAGTTCAGTTACGCGGAGATCATCGCCCGGGACAAAACCAGCCTCGACATTACCTGGCTCAAAGACAAATCCTTGGCCGACCTGGACAACTTGCCCGACCCGGACGTGCTGGCCGAAGATATTATCGAGAACCTGGAGGGGGGGCTGGCGAGTTTCCGGGAAATATTGGTGGCGTTGAACGTTACAAACTCAACATCTCTTTAAAATCTCCGGTCCGCCGCACCGAAATTTCCACCCGGATACCGCCGCGCAGTGTTACGCGCAGGCTTCCGTTAAAAAACGGTTCGATGCCGGTGATAAACGACAGGTTGATGATCTGCCGCCGGTTGGCGCGGAAGAACAGGTCGGGCGGCAGTTTTTCTTCCAGCAGGTTCAGGCTTTTGCGGTGGAGGGGCTTGTTGGCGCCGAAGTACACCCGGATATAGTTGTCTTCACTTTCGAACAAAAAGATGTCGTTCAGGCGGACGAAATAACAGTTGTCGCCATCCTTGATGAATACCAGGCTGTCGGGGCGCAGTTGGCCGGGGCGCTCTGCCCGCGGTTCTGCTTGCGGCGAGGTTTGCAGGCTTTCCCGCAGGCTTTCGATGGTTTTTTGGAGTCGTTCGGGCCGCACGGGCTTGAGCAGATAATCGAGGGCATTGGTTTCGAATGCGCGCACGGCGAATTCGTCGTATGCCGTCACGAAGACCACGCGCGGGCTTTCATCCAGTTCGTCGAGCAACTCGAAACCGTTTTTCCCGGGCATGTTGATGTCCAGAAAGATCAGTTCGGGCCGGTGCTGCCGGATTTTCGCCAGCGCCTCAGCGGCGTTGACGGCCTCGTCCACGATGCGGATATCGGGATAAGCCGTCAGCAGGTGGCGCATTTCCTGACGGGAAAGGTCTTCGTCATCGATCAAAATAGTGCGGATATCCATGATTTTACAAAGCCGGCAGGCTTACCGTGGCCTGTACGGTATTGTTGTCCGAATTGGTGATTTCAAAAACGGCGTTTGCGCCGTACAACATTTCCAAACGGCGCCGGATGTTGGTCAAACCGATGCCCTGTCGCCCGGGGTTGGGCTGGTATTGCCCGGTGTTGACCACCCGGAGTGTCAGGCGGTCCTGGTCGAGCCGGGCGAATATCTGCACTTCGCCGCCTTCCACCAACGGTGCAATGCCGTGTTTGATCGCGTTTTCCGTTAGGGTGACCAGCAAAACCGGCGGAATGGGCCACTTGTCGACAGCGGGGTCGATGTGCAGCGCGTATTGCAGTCGCCGGTTGAAGCGGATTTTTTCCAGGGCCAGGTAATCGCGTACGACCGCTACTTCGTCGGAAAGCGGCACCACGCTTTGTTTTTCATAGTTGAGGGAATAACGCAACAGGTCGGAGAGCATCATGACCGCCTCGCCTGCCCGTTGCGAATCGCTGTGCGTAAGCGCCTTGATGCTGTTCAGCGCATTGAACAGAAAATGGGGGTTTAGCTGGGCTTTCAGGTTCTGCAGTTCAATGTTTTTCAACTGGTTTTCGGAGGCGAGTTGCGCCATACGCGCGCGATTGGTCCGTTCCATCATGCCATACAGGTGATAGATCAACACCCACACAAAAACATACCTCGACCAGTTGAGTATGGACATAAAAACATAATTCGGCGTAATTTCCGACCAGTTTCCGCCGCGCCCGGCCGCCATGCCGATAACAGCCAGGCCAAAAAACAACACCGACGATAATACAAAAACTGCCGCCAATGCCAGTATCGTCATTTTTAGAAAAGGCATTTGCAATACCTGCCAGCGGAGCAACACCCAGCGGTACACATGCGTGATGCAGATGCCGAGCGGCGCCGCCGCGCTGATCAGGAGGGCGTTTTCCGCGCTGAACAAACCCAGTCCGAGGTAATTGACCAGTTCGTACAGCACGAAGGCGCCCCAGCCGAAAATCTGGCAAAACCAATAGGTCTGTGTTTTAGATATGGCGCCGGTGCGCATGGGAGAAGATTTATGTGTTTATGAGGGGGTTAGGGGGGGTAGGAGGTTTAGAGGGTTTAGGAGGTTTAGAGGGTTTAGGAGGGTTTATGAGGGTTTAGATGGTTTAGCGGATTGTTCTGAAACGGCGCGGAGCCATTTCTCTTCATACCGCCGCTGGCCTGCAAATGGCAGATCCGCTATTTTTTTCAGACCGGCCTCAACGAGAACCTCGGCTTGGTCGCGCCGGCCTTCCAGCAATGCCAATGCAGCCATTGCGCGAAAAGTAGCGGCATCGCGGTCTTTTTCAGCGGCGTTGGCTATGGGGCCCCAGAGCGCGCGGGCCTTTTCGGCATCTCCGGCAAGAAAGGCGTAAAAAAACACCATTTCTTTCAAATAATAACGGCGAAACAGTCCGGCCGGTGCGGCATCGAGATGAGCTTCCATGGTTTGGGCAAACGCCAGCGCCCCGGCTATTTCTTCCCGGTCGAGGTGGTGGGTGAAAGCCAGAAAATTGCCATTGAGTCCGAGCAGGCTACCGGCCGGCAGCGAGGTCAGTCGTTCGAGCAGTTGGGGCGGGTACTCACCGGGCAATTTACCGGCCCCCATCAAGGCCGTCACCGCCAGGCCGGCTTCTTCACGCATGCCTTTCTCGCCGCCGGCATGCAGCGACAAATATCGCGCGCCGTCGGTCATAAAACCCCTGGAAGGGAGCGGCAGGCTGGTGACCAGAAAGATCAGGGCCGACATGAGGCCCAACACATAGAGGAACGCGGCGCCCGCCCGCCCGCTCAACGGCGCCTGCGCCTGCAATTGTTGCGCCAGCAGCCAACCGGCTGTCAGCGCGACCACACCCGCTACCAGACTGGCAAACGGACCGGCGGCCACGATCCGGGCGAATTTCCGGCGCAAGGCCGGTCCGCTCTCTACCGCTTCGGGATAGGTGGCCGCCAACCCGCCGGCGAGGTTGATATCGCGGTTGAAGAAAAACCGCGCGCCGCGATTGGTACCGCGTATGCCCAATACGCCGGCAGTGTAGAGCGCCAGCCGGAATCCCTGCGCCAAACCCGCCGCCAGATGCCCCAGTTCGTGCAGCGCAATGGCCAGCCAGATGGCAAAAAACGCCATTGCCAGGTAGAGGATTTTTTCACCGGCTCCTTCCGGCCCGATCGTCTGCAGCAATGCGCTGGCCTTGAGGAATTTGGCCCCAAAATAGCCGGCAGAAAGACCGGCGAGGGTAAAAAGAACTATAAAAGTGATGTTTCCGATCAGGCCTTTGCGACCCATTTTATTTGATGTTGCCATGTTGTTTACAGTTTAGGTTGAAATTCAAGGGCGCATTGCGACAGAATCTGGCCGCCGGCCACTATTTGCAAAATATATGCCCCCGGTTCCAGGTTTCCGGTTGAGCGGGTGTCGAACTGCCGGAAGGCCCCGGTGGCTGTATCAGGGGTATTCCAAACCACCTTTCCCTGTGTATCCAGCATTTGAAACCGGACGCCCGCCGGTTCTTCCAGTTCGAGTTCTATCCGAATACTATCGTCCGAGCCGGCAGGGTGTGCGCGAAGCAGCCGCGCGGGTTCCATTTCCCCTGCCGGCGTTGCTATCTGGTAACTGAATACGCCGCTTCCGCAGGAGCCCGCCCGCCGGGGCGCGCTGCCGGTATCGGGAGTTTCAACCGTTTCCAGCCAATTTTGCTGGGCCTTGAGCGGGATCAGGTGCAACAGGGCGGTTAGCACGACGAAAGCCTTTTTTATCATGATACATATCTTTTTGTGAAATAACACGACAAAAATCGGCGCGCCGGGCGGGACACGAAAGCAAAATGGGAGGAGCGTCGGGAAAAGCGGGGCGAACGTTGGGAAGGAGCCTCCGGCGCAGAAGGCGGAAGCAAGATGTGCCCTTAAGTTCGAAGGATACCTTTGACCAATGGCTACCTCGGCAACACCCGGAACTCCGTCCTTCTGTTCTCGGCGTGTTGTTCTTCGCTACAGTCGACGCCGTTGCCGCAGTGGTTGACGAGTTGGGTTTCGCC
>CALEYM010000340.1 GCA_937926185.1 uncultured Bacteroidota bacterium
ATGGCCCTTTAAAGGTCATACGTGCACTTTTGCCCTGCCGGTTTCATGGAAGCCGGGTAATCCGTTTTGCCTGTATTAGCATCCCATGAACAGTTCGTCGGACGGGTTCGCCGAAACCCTTTGCCTGCGCGCTGTAGTAATCATTACCAGACGCGTATAACCTATGCAACTTTCGACACCAGTACTATTACTCGTATTCAATCGTCCGGAGCATACCCAAAAGGTATTTCAACAAATCCGGAAGGTACAGCCCGAATATTTATTTATCAGCGCCGACGGACCGCGCGCCAACCACGCCTCCGATGCTGAAAAATGCCTGCAAACGCGGGCAATTGTCCAACAAATTGACTGGAAGTGTTCTGTCAATACCTTATTCAGAGACGAAAACCTGGGATGCAAAAAAGCCGTTCAAACCGGCATTGACTGGTTTTTTCAACATGTTGAAGCCGGCATTATCCTCGAAGATGATTGTATGCCTGATGAATCTTTTTTCCATTTCTGCACCCTTATGTTGAGGGAATATGCCGGGGATCAGGAAGTGATGCATATTTCCGGCAGCAATCCCTGTCCCGAGCGCTGTACGCAGATGGAATCCGCTTATTTATTCTCCCGTTTCCCGTTTATATGGGGGTGGGCAACCTGGCGCAGGGCATGGAGTCAGTACAGCAGCGTGTTTCAGGATCTGGAGGAAACATGGAATGATCCTGACAGCGCCTTTACCACGCTTATTGCCGATTCCACGGCGCGCCGCTACCTGTACGATAAATTTCTGAGAACGCGCGACGGTGAAATTGACACCTGGGATTATGCCTGGTTCTATACGATACTGCAACGCCGGGGTTTTTGTATAACTCCGCTTAAAAACATGGTACAGAATATTGGCTTCGACCGGTTGGCCACGCATACCCACAGCGAAAAATTCCGGCGTCAGCCCGGTGTAGACCCATTATCAACGATTGAGCCAGCCAGCCGCACGAATAAAAAAAGACGGAATATGCGGATAGAAAACGCTTTTTTTTATGCTTCGCAAAAGAGTGCGCCCGGTTTGCTCCTGCGAAAAATTGCGCCCTATTTGTTTTTCAAACCCTTGCCTGCAAGACCCCAACAGCCGCTTGCTTTCTGGAACCTTAACCAGTTCATGTACACGCAGCTAAGTATGAAATAAGATAACGGAACACGGATGTTGGACCCAAATAGTGGGTCCGTGTATGTAGCAGGGGAGTACGAATAAAGATTCGTTACTCCCTCTGTTTTTTTGTGCGCTCCTCCGTTTCCTGCCGGAGAATCGTTACCTTCGCCCAAAACGCTAATTGGGCATGCTGGAACATTCGCCACTCGTGCTGAACAACGATTTTCAGTTCGTCCTCGATGCCCTGGAAAAAGACGGCAAAAGTATGTTCGTTACCGGTCGCGCGGGAACGGGAAAAAGTACCTTGTTGCAATTGTTCCGGCGCACTACCAGAAAAAAAACAGCCGTTCTGGCGCCAACAGGCGTTGCTGCCCTGAACGTACAGGGCCAAACGATCCACTCTTTTTTCGGGTTTCCTCCCCGTATTGTGACGCCGCGGGAAGCAGCGCGCAAAGTGTCGCGCAAAGACCTGAAACGACTGTACCAAAACCTCGAAGTATTGATCATCGATGAAATTTCGATGGTGCGGGCCGATATTCTGGACGGCATTAACCGTTTTCTCCAGGTCAATCGCGAAAATTTGCGCCCTTTTGGCGGCCTACAGGTCGTGTTTTTCGGCGATCCCTTTCAATTGCCGCCGGTGGTCACCAACGATCCTGTTGAAAGCGCGTATTTCCGGGATTATTACCACAGCCCTCATTTTTTCTCCGCCCGCGTTTTTCAGGAGCCTGATTTCAACCCGGAAATGGTGGAATTGCGCAAAGTATACCGCCAGGAGTCGCGACACTTTTTGCGTTTGCTCGAGGCCATAAGGATCAATGAACTGGACCACGACGATTTGCAAGATTTAAACGAACGCTGGACGCCTGATTTCGATGCGCCGGAAGGTTTCATCACGCTTTGCGCCCGCAACGCTACCGCCGACCGTATCAACCGGACGGCGCTTGAACGATTGCCCGGCCCGGAAAGGACTTATCTGGCCGAGGTAAAGGGACAATTCGATCCCAGACTGTATCCGACCGAGGCGGCGTTGCGGCTACGGGAAGGCGCCCAGGTCATGTTTGTAAAAAACGACCTGGAAAAAAAATTTGTGAACGGCACCATTGGCAAGGTCATTCAACTGGGCGCCGAACAAATTACCGTCCTGGTGGAAGAAGAGAACGGTAAAAAGAAAAAAATCGATGTCGCGCCGGCGGAATGGGAAATCATCCGTTATAAGCCCGGCACAAACGGCGAAATTGACACGGAAACCATTGGTTCCTTCCGGCAATATCCTTTGAAACTGGCCTGGGCAATCACCATCCATAAAAGCCAGGGAAAAACTTTCGACCGGGTAGTCGTCGATCTGGGTGGCGGCGCCTTCGAGCACGGGCAACTGTATGTAGCCCTCAGTCGCTGCCGTACGTTGGAGGGCGTTGTATTGCGCCAGCCCATCCGGCAGCAGGATGTGATTACCGACGAAACAGTGGTTGATTTTTTTTCCCGGCATTTCCGGTGACCCTGCGTAATGCCGCCGTATCAATGCCGTTTAGAAAAGTGACCGGATGTTTTACCGGGATTTAACCCTGATTTTCCAAAAACTGTTTTATTCTTGCAGCATCTAATTTATTCATCAAAACTCTAACGCCATACTACTATGACAGTTAAAGAAAAGTACCAAAGCGTCCTCAATCTGGGCGAAAAGTTGAACGTCCAAAACGGCAAAGTGGAAGAAGCCGGCGGTGTGCTCCGCGTATGGGGCACCGTGGGAACACAGCACGAAAAAGACCAGCTCTGGGATGCCATTAAAGCCGCGGGCGGCACGAACCCAACCGATATCGTCGCTGATATTCAGGTCTCCAATCCGGGCCTTTATGCCATGCATACGGTTGAAAAAGGCGAAAGCCTCAGCAAAATCGCCAAGCACTACTACAAGGATATGATGAAGTACAAGGCTATTTTTGATGCAAACCGCGATATACTCGACAATCCCGATGTCATCCATCCGGGGCAGGTGTTGAAAATTCCAAACATCTAAAAGATTAAACGGATTGACGGGTTGGCGGGTTTCGGGTTCCGATACTCCTGGGTCTGCCTGATTGGCCAACCCGCAACCCGCCAACCTCTTAGTTCCCTTTAGCCGTGTGGTACAATACCTGTGTTTCGGCAGACGGCCGCATATCCAGCTCCTCCCGAAGCAATCGTTCACATTCCAGGTATTGCCGCACGGCTTTCTCTTTTTTACCCAGGGCCAGGTAACAGGCCATGATGCCGCGATGCGCGGATTCGAGACAGCAATCGATTGCAAGCATTCGCCGGAATATTTCGATAGCCGGTTCATATTCTTTTTGCTGTTGCCGGTGCATGCCAATATAACCCAACGCGTGTAGTGTTTTCTCTAAAAATTCTTCTCTTGGGCGGATCGTCCAGCCTTCCTGCTGGAATTCTTCCAGGAAATGACAACCTTTTTCTATCGCCAGGCGATAGCACTGCGCGGCTTCAGGCTCTTTACCTCTTCTTTCAGCAAGACTCCCCTCCTGGTAACAGCGGATAAATTCATCCAGATCGCTGGTGATCCGCAAATGGGGATTGATCAAAAATGAATCATTCCGGTAACAAATGGTCTCCTTGTCGATGAAAGCGCCTAAATACCGGCGCAGACTGCAAATAGCCACGTTCAGATTATTCCTGGCGCAGTCCGGATCGTGATCCGGCCAGAATTGTTGCAGAAGACGATCCCGGGGTATCGAGGTTTTGGCGTAATATAAAAGATAAGCCAGCAAAGATCGCTGCCGGGCGCCGCCGGGTTTGTCAAGCAATACGCCATGCCGCTTCAGGCAAAAGGAGTCCAAAAACCCGACATATAGATCAGCTGCCCCGGAATTATCCCTTTCCGCCGGCAAAGTGCCGGTTTGATTTTGCAGCAATTTTTTGGGGGCGCAGTCCTGCTCCAATCCTGAATGTAAATGCGCGGCGATCACCGATGCCAGTTGCTCTTCGGTGAACGGGGCGAGTAAACAATCCGCAATGCCATGACGGTAAGCCTGTACCAGGTAATCGGAGGAAGGATCGGCAGAAGCCAGAATCACGGGCACGGAACGAAATGCCCGGCGCAACACCCGGATACGTTCCAGGCTTTTTTCCGGTTCCAGCATGGTATTCAATAAAATCAGTTGAAATGGCGCCAGTTGCTTCAACCGCTCCGCCGGATAGTGGTCCGGTACGGGCATCAATTCGAGGTGGCGGGAAGTCAGTGTGGAAAATTGCTCCGGGGGAATGCCGGAACTGCCATAAACGACAACTTTAGGGGGCTTCATGG
>CALEYM010000341.1 GCA_937926185.1 uncultured Bacteroidota bacterium
AAAGTACCGGTGGATGCCACCCGGCGGGCAAGGGCCGCCATAGCGGTGTTTGCCAAAGTCGTTCAATCCTTCAATGCCCGGCGCCGTATTTTCGGCGATCTGTCCTTTTGGCGGGATGTTCCACACGATCCAGTGATCCCAGACGCCGCGCGGGGCATCGGGATCGTCTACGATCAGGGCGAGGCATTTGGCGGCTGCCGGTATACCGGCGATGTCGAGCCGCGGATTGATGTCGGCGCCGTCGCAGGTGTATTTTTGAGGAATAAAGCCCATCGGTGAAAAGGCCGGGCTGCTCACAATCAGCGTGCCAACGGCTGTTGGAATGGAGCGTTCCTGTTCCATGATTGTCGGTTTGGATGGTTGAAGACGATTCGGGTGGATCGAAGACCCTCCGCAGGAGAGAAGCAGGGCCATGCTGAATATAGCAATATTTGTTTTTAACATGGCGTATAGCAATTAGCTCCTGTAAAAGTGGGCTTGTTTTTTCTCCTGGGAAATGACCGTGGTCATTGGGTCGGATGCGGGAGCGTCTCTTTGTCGGATGTATTTAATACCCCTTTTCCGGCAATCTGCTCATTGCTCTTTCCGCGATAGCGGTGATAGATAACGATGGATTCACCCCCGGATTGGCCGAGATCATGGCGCCGTCGCACACCAGGAGGTTGTCGTAGCCGAACACCCGGTTGTCGCGGTCGATCACGCCTGTGGCCGGGCTGTCGCCCATGACCGCACCGCCCAGGATATGTGCCGTGCCGGGTATGCCGGCCAGGGGTGTGAGGCCGAACGCCATGGCTTTACCGCGCATGATCTTTTCGAATTTCCGCGCCAGTTCGATGGCGCGGGGGATGAAGGCCGTGGGTTTTTCCGCACCGGACACCGCGCTGCGCATGCCGCCCAGCGGCCCGCGGGTAAAAGTGAGGGTGCTGTCGAGCGTTTGCATGAACAACATGACCACCGAATTTTTAGCCCAGTCTTTAACCCGCAGGTATCTGACATACGTCATTGGATGAGCCATAAGGTCGCCGAACATTTTAAAGAGGCGAATGACCATGTTTTTGCCGGAAACGAAGGGCAGGAACGTCATGCGCCAGGCGCCTGAGCCAGCCCCGTAGCGGCAAAGTTCGAGATGGCTGTCGGCGTCGGTGTGCAGGATGGCGCCGATGGCCAGCCCTTTTGAAAAATCGCGGCCGTTATCGAGGCTGGTGATAGCGATCAGGCTTTCGTTGTTGGTGCGCACATCGCGGCCCACTTTATCCGAGAGGTTCGGCAGGGACGTTTGTTTGAGTTTTAACAGCAATTTCATGGTACCCAGTACGCCGCCGGCGAACACGACGCCTTTGGCGCGCAGCGTTTTTGGCGATTTAAAAAACCGTGTGGACGGCCGGAAATGCACCGAGTATCCCTCCGACCCATCGCTTTTGCCCAGCGGGCGCACGTCGAACACCTCGTGTTCGGCCAGGATTTCGGCGCCCAGTTGTTGCGCCAGGTGGAGGTAGTTTTTATCGAGGGTGTTTTTGGCGTTATGGCGGCAGCCGGTCATGCAGGCGCCGCAGAAGGTGCAGCCGGCGCGTTCGGGGCCTTTACCGTCGAAATACGGGTCGGGCGCGGTTTTGCCGGGCTGGCCGAAATACACGGCCACCCTGGTCGCGTCGAAGTGTTGTTCGCGGCCGATGTCGCGGGCCAGTTCCTGCAGGGCGTGTTCGCCGTCGTAAAGGCCGGGGTTTTTCGCGGCGCCCAGCATGCGCAGGGCCTTCTCGTAAAAGGGGGCCAGTTCAGTTTGCCAGTCGGCCAGGCCGGCCCAGCTACCCGATTGGAAAAAAGCCGGTTTGGGCACCGGCAGCGTGTTGGCATAGACCAGCGAGCCGCCGCCCACTCCAGTACCCGTGATGAACCCCACGTGCCGGAAAATAGTGATCTTCATAATACCGAACCAACGCAGCGACGGCAGCCACAGCCAGCGGGAAAACTGCCAGTTGGTGCGGGGAAAATCCTCCGCCCGGTACCATTTGCCCTTTTCAATAACGAGCACTTTGTAGCCTTTTTCCGACAGCCGCAGGGCGCTGACCGAGCCGCCGAAACCGGAGCCGATGACGATGTAGTCGAAGTCGTAGTGCATGGGGGTGAAGGTAGGAAGAGTAGACGTATCCGAAACCCTTTCAACCACTAATTTCGGCATCCTAAAACGCTCTGCCCCGGCCTTCGTCGAAAAACCCCGCCCCGCCTGCAACCAGCCCCGTTATTTGCGCTCTTTTGCAGGTCGTCTTTTCACAATTATTTCAAAATGAGAATTTTAACTACCCTGTTATTGCTGGGCAGCGCCTTGTTCGCACAGTCCCAAACGGCCGGTGTTCGCGGTCAACTTCAATCTCCCGAAGGCGAAGCGGTACCTTATGCCAATGTGGCGCTTTTCAACGCCGCCGACAGCAGCCTGGCCAAAGCCGGCACCAGCGATGAAAAAGGCATGTTCGAACTGCCGGGCGTCAGAGCAGGCAATTATTTTCTGAAAGCCGCCGGCCTGGGCTTTGAAGACCTGAAAAAAACGGATATCCGCCTGGAAAACAACCAGCGCCTCGACCTGGGCGCGCTCACCTTCTCCCCAAAAGCCATCGGCCTGGCCGAAGCCACCGTCAGCGCCGCCCGCGTACTGGTGGAAACCAAACCCGACCGCATGGTCTTTAACGTGAGCGGCACCATCAACAGCGTGGGCTCCGACGCCATTTCGCTGCTGCGCAAAGCGCCCAACGTCACCGTGGACAACAACGACAACATCAGTGTGCTCGGCCGCGCCGGCGTGCTGCTCTACGTCGACGGCAAACGCCTGCCCCTTACCGGCGAAGACCTGACCAATTACCTCCAGAACCTGCCCGCCGAACAGATCGACCGCATCGAGATCATCACCAACCCCGGCGCCCGCTACGAGGCCGAAGGCAACGCCGGCATCATCGACATTCGCCTGAAAAAAGATAAAAACCTCGGCGCCAACGGCTCGCTCAACACCACTGCCAGCCAGGGCCGCTATCACCGCGCCAACCTTAGCGGAACCGGCAACTACCGCAATAAACGCCTCAACCTCTTCGGCAACGCAGGCGTGGGCGACGGCGGCGGATTCATGGACATGAAGTTTTTCAGCTACCTGAACAATCTCGTCCAGGACGAGATCAACAACCACGCCAACGACTGGAGCAACTACAATTACCGCCTCGGCGCCGATCTTTTCCTGTCGAAACAACATACCCTCGGATTTCTGACCAGCGGCGGACTGAACAACCACATCTCCAATTCCTTCAACCGCATCACCCTCGCACAGGAAGCCACCCCCGGCCAGATCGACAGCATCCTGATCGCCAACACCCGCGCCGACCGCGACAGGCGGCAACAAACTTACAACCTCAACTACCGTTTCGACAACAGTCGGGGTCGCAGCCTGAACATAGACCTGGATTACGGGAACTATCAAAACGACAGTAAACGTTACCAGCCCAACCGCTATTACGACGCGGCTGAAAACGAGGTGCTCACGGAAATTATCAATAGTTTCGACACCCCGACCGACATCGATATTTACACTTTTCAATTAGACTACGAAGACAAACTCCTGGGCGGCGTCTTCGGCGCCGGCGCCAAACTCAGCCAGGTGGTCTCCGACAATACTTTCCTGTTTTTTGATGAAACAGACGGCACGCCGGAACGCAACGACCGCCTGTCGAATCGCTTCAAATACGACGAACAAGTGTACGCCGGCTATATCAGCTACGCCCGCGACCTGGGAAAAAAATGGAAAATGTCAGCCGGCCTGCGCGCCGAACAAACCGATGCCAAGGGCGACCTGAAAACTTTCCTGCCCGAATTGCAGGAGCCGCCCGTGCTGCTCAATTACCTCAGCTGGTTTCCCAACGCCGGCCTGAGCTGGACGCCCGCTCCCAAACACACCTTCAACCTGAACGCCGGACGGCGCATCAACCGCCCCGACTACCACGTACTGAACCCCTTCAACAACCAGATCAGCCAGCTCTCCTACGAAAAAGGCAACCCCTTTCTCCGCCCCGAGATCGTGAACAACCTCGAACTGGGTTATACCCTGGCTTTCCGCTACAATTTCAAACTGGCCTACAGCCGCACCACCGACCAGATCACCCGCCTCATCGCCCCCGACGACAAGGACCCCCGCGCCGGCTTCATTACCTGGGCTAACCTCGCCAATCAAACCATTGTCAGCCTGAACGTCAGCGCGCCCGTGCAAATCCGCAAATGGTGGAATGCCTATTTCAATGCCAGCGCCTCCCGCCTCGACAACCAGGCCGACTACGGCAACGGCGCCGCGGTGGACGTGCAGGCGTTTACCTACAATATTTTCCAGCAACATACCTTCGACCTTCCGCTGGGCTTCAAAGGCGAAATTTCCGGCTATTTCAATGGCCCCGGCGTGTGGGGCGGCGTGTTCATCTATGAAACCAGCTGGAGCCTCGATATGGGCCTGCAACGAAAATTCCTGAAAAACCGGCTTAACGCCCGCATCGGTGTCAGCGACATCTTCTTCGAATCCGGCTGGGACGGCTATTCCGATTTCAACGGCTTGTATTCCCTCGGCAGCGGCCGGTGGGACAGCCGCCGCGTCAGCCTTAGCCTGGGCTGGCAGTTCGGTAACGACAACGTGAAATCGCGCCGGCGGAGCACCGGCATAGAGGCGGAAGCGGGAAGGGTAGGCGACTGACGACTGACGACTTGCGACTGACGACTTGCGACTTGCGACTTGCGACTTGCGAGGTAAGGGCGATCGCTGCGTAGATTGTATCATAAGTGCACACAAAAATTATTTTAACACGAGGCGCATGGTATTGATAATTAAATTATTATGTACCTATGTGTTTCAAAAAGCGTGCTATTAACTTATGCAAATCCACGCCCAACTCGTCGACCTTCATGCCCGCCGCATATACCCGGCGGAGATCAGCCTTGAAAACGGTCGAATAAGAAGTGTAAAAGAAACAGCCGCCGTACCCGCGGACGCCGGCTATATTTTGCCCGGCTTCGTCGACGCGCACGTGCATATAGAAAGCAGCATGTTGCCGCCGGCCGAATTCGCCCGTATGGCCGCGGTGCACGGCACGGTAGCCACGGTGTCCGACCCGCATGAGATCGCCAATGTGCTGGGCGTTGCCGGCGTACAATTCATGCTCGACGACGCGCGCCGTGCGCCGGTCAAATTCTGCTTCGGCGCCCCTTCCTGCGTGCCGGCAACGGGTTTTGAAACTGCCGGCGCCGTGCTCGATGCCCCGGCGATGGAACAATTGCTGCAAAATCCGGCCATTGGCTACCTGTCGGAAATGATGAACTATCCGGGGGTGCTGCACGCCGACCCGGAAGTGCTGGCCAAAATTGCCTCGGCCCGGCGCCTCGGTAAACCCGTAGACGGTCATGCGCCCGGCTTGCGCGGCGACGACGCCCGGCGTTATTTCGCCGCCGGCATCAGCACCGACCACGAGTGTTTTACCTTTGAAGAAGGGTTGGAAAAAGCCCGGCTGGGCGTCAAAATCCTGATCCGGGAAGGCAGCGCCGCGCGCAACTTTGAGGCCTTGTGGCCGCTGTTGCTCGAATTCCCCAACCAGGTGATGTTTTGCAGCGACGACAAACACCCCGACGACCTCTTAAACGGACATATCGATCGCCTGGCAGCCCGTGCGGTGGCCAAGGGCTGCGACCTGTTCGACACCCTGCGCGCCGCCTGTCTGAATCCCGCGGAACACTACCGCCTGCCTGTCGGATTGCTGCGCGAGGGCGACCCGGCCGATTTTATCCGCGTGGCCGATCTCACTGAATTCCGGGTACTGGAGACCTGGATCAACGGCGCATGCGTGGCGGCCAACGGTCAAAGCCGCCTGGCACATCAATCCTGCGACACGCCCAATCAGTTTGCCGCACTGCCCAAAACGCCGGCGGATTTTCACCTGGCCTCCACACACGGCACGGGTATCGTGCGCGTCATCCTGGCCCGCGACGGCGAGATCGTCACCGGTTCGGAAGAAGGCCGCGCCCGGCTGCAGGATGGACTGCTGCTCCCCTACCCTGCCCATGACCTGCTGAAAATAGCCGTCGTGAACCGTTACGCGCCCGATGTGCCGCCGGCCATTGGTTTCGTGCGCGGTTTCGGTATGCAACGCGGCGCATTGGCATCCAGCGTGGCGCACGATTCGCACAATATCGTGGCCGTTGGCGCCGACGACGCCGCCCTGTGCGCGGCCGTTAACGCCGTGATCGAAGTCAAAGGCGGGGTGAGCGCCACCGACGGCGCAGGCGAAACGCGGGTGTTGCCGCTGCCCATTGCGGGTTTGATGAGCCCCGGCGATGGGTATGAACTGGCCCAATCCTACTCCCGGCTGGATGCCTGGACGAAAGAAACGCTCGGCTGCACGCTGCGGGCGCCTTTTATGGCCCTGTCTTTTCTCGCGCTTCCGGTAATCCCTTCGCTGAAAATGACCGACAAGGGGCTGTTCGACGTGGAGCGGTTTGGCTTTACGGAGGTGGAACTGGGGTAATACTGAAATACCGGTTGATTCCCCCCAACAGCGGCCCCGTCATAAAGGTGGTCACCAGCGCCATAATGACCAGCATGGCAAATATTTCCGGACTCAGGATGCCCAGGTCGTAGCCGATGTTCAGCACGATCAGTTCCATCAGGCCGCGGGTATTCATCAGGGCGCCGATAGACAACGATTCTTTCCAGGGTCGCCCCATCAATTTGGCGATCAGGGTGCCGCCGCCGAATTTGCCGACAATAGCCAGGCCGGTAATGCCCGCGCACAGCAGCCAGTGTTCGCTCTCATTCAACAACCCGATCCGCGTACGCAGGCCGGTGAGGGCAAAAAACACCGGGAGCATGATGAGCACGCTGATATCTTCCAGCTTTTGCCGCAGCGACTCCCGCAGGTCAGCCTGTTCCGACATCACCACCCCGGCCGTAAAAGCGCCGAACAGGGCGTGAATGCCGATCACCTCGGCGATGTAGGCCGACAGCAGCAGCACCAGCAAAGCGCCGCTGACCAGCAGGTGAGGGTTTCTGTTTTGCGCCAGATAGCGCGACATCCATTTATTGACCTGGAGCCGGACAACATACAGCATGAAGATCACATACCCCATAGCTAGGATAAAGGTCGTCAATGCCCCGGCAATGCTGCCCGCTTTCACGATGGCAATAATGGCGGCCAGCAGGCACCAGGCCGTGAGATCGTCGGTGGCTGCAGCCGTGATGGCCAGCACACCCAACGGGCTGTCGGTAAGCCCGCGTTCGCGCAAAATACGCGCCAGCACGGGAAACGCCGTGATACTCATGGAAATGCCCATGAACAGGGAAAACGACAAAAAGGTAACGCCTGCCGGCGCATAACCCTGATAAGTAAAATACGCCAGCCCGACACCCAGAAAAAAGGACAATGCGATGCTGGAATGGCTGATCATCACCGCGTCGCGACTGTGGCGTTTTACTTTGCCGATGTCCAGTTCCGTGCCGATGATAAACATAAAAAAGATCAGTCCGAACTGGCTCAAAGCCTGAAGGCCCTTGAGCGATTCTTCGGGAAAAACGGCCGCGCTGAAGCCGGGAAACAGCCAACCCATTAACGAAGGTCCCAGAAAAATGCCGGCCACGATCTCGCCGATCACCGGCTGCTGACCCAGTCGGACGGCGATCATGCCGAACAGGCGGGCCACGGTCAGGATGACGATGATCTGCAGCAACAGCACGGGAAGCGGATGTTCCAGGCGTTGTTGCAGCAGCGACAACCAGTTGCCCGTTGCAATTTCGGCGTGGGGCGCGTGGTGAGCCGCGGCCAGCGCCGCCGGATCGGGAAGCACGCGTAGCGGCATGCCGGCCCCCAATTCAATTAACAGCCATATTACCGCGGCAAAGGTTCCAACGATACCGACGTACAACAGGGCGCTCCGGGCCATTTATTTTCGCATTGAAAGGGTGGTGATTTTCAAAGATGTCCGGCAGGAAAGGATTAAATGAATGTTCGGGTTTAAAACAATTTGCCCGTAACCCGAATTATTTAGTCAAAACGGCAAACCAGCTTTCCCGGACAAATATAGGGCGAATTTGCCGGATTCAGTTACCCCTCTATAGCCGTCACCCCGGCAATTTCCAAGGTGGCGCCGGCGAAAAGGTAAAGGTGTCCCATAAGTAGAAGATTGACAGATGAGTCAAAATTTTGTTTGACTCAAGCGTATGGGGTTGTGCAAAAAGTCGATACGCCGGAATTAGTTGATAACTTGGTCAAATATTATTCGATTCCCGTGCAGACTTTCCAGGTTTTTAAAACCTGAAAAGTCTAAAACCGCGACGCAATCAAAACAATATTTCGCTCAATAATTAACGCATCTTGATGCTCGGACTTTTTGCACAACCCCAACCCACGCATTCCAACATTAATTTTGCACAGCCAATTATCGGTTCACTTATGAGACAACAGCCGAAGAGGGCGTCTCAAAAGTAACTTTCTGCGATTGCCCGCCGTAGATTATTTTAATTCACCAGCGATAAAACGCCCGACGGAAAATCCCTGAACGCGGGCGAATAATAGTAGAATAAAGCATTTGGTTAGATCGCCCGGCAGTTTAAAAACGATTTAAACTTACCTTTAATGCAGAAATAAAAACTATCCAACGCATAACACATGAAATCCGGTTGCCTTTTTCTGCTTTGTTTCCTGACATTGTTTAAAGTGTCTTTCTCCCAGACAACCTTTACCGTCATTTCCAACAACGGCCTGAATCTCCGTGAAACGCCCGACCGGAATGGCCGGGTGCTGGCCGCCGCGCCGCTCGGGGCCAAAGTGATAGTTTTTACCAAACAAAAAGGCGGCTATGGCAAAGTGGAATACGACCCGCCGGCCCGCCGCGATACAATCGGCCAACTTTTCTCTACCCGTTATAACAGCCGTCAGGCCGGACATGCCGGGTATTGGTGGAAAGCGCGCTACGGTGAAAAGACCGGCTACATGTTCAGCGGCTTTCTAGCAGATTCGGCGTTGTTGCACAACAGCAGTCAAAAAGAACTCAACAACCATTTCCGGCTCCGTACCACCGAGGGAAACGCCGGGGCGACCAACAACCCCGAATTCGACCCCAACTGGCATTGGTACGGAGTATTCCAGCAACCCGACAGCCAGTTTGCCGTGAAAAAAGTGAACCTGCGTTATGCTGTCAAAGATTTTACCGGGGAGGACGGTGTGTATAACTTCTATTCCCGGGCGATCATTATCCAGACCGAACCGCCTGAAAGCCCGGTTTTTATTGTCGGAACCCGCACCGTCTGGAAGGAACGCTCGGGAATAGAAGGATTTTGGCAGTTAAACGATCCGCAGGCCCAATATATCCGGAATGTCCCGAATACCGGCGAGTTCGATCCCGTTTTTATGAAAAAACACGGGATCGAAGTGGTCCGGGAAAAAATACAGGTGGAAGGCCGCTGGCCAATGGAACGTTGGGATTGGCATATCCTTGGCGAGGGCGGCCGCCGCCAACGGATGGCGCCTTTGAATGTGGAGAATAATTACGAAGCATCGCTCTCCTACCTGGTTTGGGCGGGCGACCTGGATGGCGATGGCGAAACCGATTACCTGCTTTCAGCCATGGGGGAAATGGGGTATTACGTGTTGTATCTGAGTACGCAGACGGGCAACGGAGCAGTAGCCAAACCCGCGGCGGTGTTGTGGACGTGGTATACCTGTTAAACAAAATATCCCACCCTACAAATGCACCAGCCGCGTAGAGTATGCCACCGGCTTGATCGCTTCCTTTGCCTGGGCTTTTCCGGGCAGGAACTGCCAGGGCGTCACCTGTTTCGTCCAGTCGAATTCGTTCTTTTCCAGGTAGCGCCGGCGGTATTCCGCGGGCGTACAGGAGCGGTATTTTTTAAACAGGCGGTTGAAATTGGCCAGGTTGTTAAAACCGGATTTGAAACTGATCTGGTTGATGGTTTCATCGGTGTGGAGCAGCAGTTTGCAGGCATGGCCGATGCGGACATCGATCAGAAACTGGGTAAAATTCCGGAATGCGCATTTTTGGAAAAAATGGCTGAAGGCCGAATCGCTCATGTTCACCTGCGCCGCCACGTGGCTGATCTTCAGTTCGGGGTCGGTGAAATGTTTTAAAATATAACCGTATGCCACCTGAATGCGGTTGCTCTCCGAACGCGGGGTCCGCGGCGAAAACCCTTCGCTGGCCAGAAAGGTCGATTCCGAAGATTGGGACAGCAGGTCGAGCAGTTGTAAAAACTCGATAATATTGGCAAATCCCTTGTCTTCCGTCAGGCTGATCAACAGTTTCATGGCATCTTCGAAGGTTTTGCCGTAAAACCGGATGCCCCGGCTGGAGTCGCCCAGGAGCTTGATGATTTTCAAAAAACGCTCTTTCTGAAACATCGACCCGCTGAACAGGTCAATGGCAAACTGGATGGTGATCACGCGATAGGGCCTACCGCTTTGCTGCAGGTGATCGTCGCCGTCCCATTTGTGATACAGGTATGGCCCGAGCAGCACCAGGTCGTAGTCGCTGTACCGCTCGGTGGAGTCGCCCACAATGCGGGTGCCCGACATGCCGGCCACCAGATTGATCTCATACTCCGGGTGGTTGTGAATGGGATAATCGAAGCCGTTGGAAACGGAATCGATCACCACAAATACATCGGGCGCTTTCAGGGGGGTAAGTTCGCGGTAGACGTTCATTTTCGAAATTTCATTTTACCGGGCGGTAATTCAGCCAATTTTTTTCCGAAATATTTCCGAAGCGCGAAGTAAAAACGTTGTTGTTTAAAGTTATTCAAAAAAGTACCATGTTTTTGCACAATAGTATCAGTTCTGCTTTTTTATATTGATCAAATTTGCAAACCGCAAACACAATCGGGTTGCAATGGTTCCTTTTTCTACGAAGCAAATTTTATTCGATCCAGTACGGGTACCGTTCCTTCGGGGCGCGGTTCCGTTTTTCCTGCTCTTGTGGGCGCCGTTTATCAGCGCCCAAACCTTCACTGTTACCGGTACCGTCACTTCGGCCGACGACAGCCAGCCCCTGATCGGGGTAAGCGTACAGGAGAAAGGCACGGCCAACGGCGCCATGACCGACGTCGCCGGGAATTTTCGCCTCGATGTCGCCTCGGCCGATGCGGCGCTGTTGTTCCGGTATGTCGGGTACGCCGACCAGGAAATAGCCCTCGGGGGCCGGTCGACGCTTTCGGTGCTGATGAGCGCCAGCGCCAGCGTGTTGCAGGATGTGGTGGTGACCGGCTACCGGAAGGAAATCCGGAGCGATATTTCCTCTGCCATTACTTCCGTGAAGGCAAAAGACATCGAAAAACTCGTCGTGATCGGCATCGACCAGGCCCTGCAGGGTCAGGCGCCTGGCGTCATGGTCACGCAGGTGACGGGATCGCCCGGCGACGACATCGCGGTGCGTATCCGCGGCGCCGGCACCCTGGGCAACAACAACCCCCTGTACGTGATCGACGGCGTACCCACTACCGGCAACATCAATATGTTTTCGCCGGGCGACATCGAATCCATCGAAGTACTGAAAGACGGCGCAGCAGCGGCCATTTACGGATCGCGGGCAGCCAACGGCGTTGTGCTGATCACCACCAAACGCGGCAAATCGGGCCGGCCCGTCTTCTCCTTCGAGGCATACACGGGCGTACAGCAGGCCATTCGTTTACCCGAACTGCTCAACGCGGAAGAATACCTCACCGTACGCAACGAGGCCATTACCAACGCCAACACCCTGCGCAACCCGGCCAACCAACTGCAAACCTACGACCCCGCCATACTTGACACCCTGCCCGACAACGATTGGCTCGACATGGTGTTCAACCCCGCCCCGATACAACACTACGCCCTGTCGGCCTCGGGCGGCAGCGAAAACGGCAATTTTTACCTTTCCGGCGAATACCACACCCAGGACGGCGTGTTCAAAGGCCAGGCTTTCGACAAATACCAGCTGCGGTTCAACGGCGAAATGGGCAACAAACGTTTTAAACTGGGCAACAGCCTGTCCTTTTCCCACACCGACCGCAAAGTGATCGGCGCCTCGGGCGACGGCTTCGGCCCCGGCAACGAGCTGAGCGGCATCCGCTACGCCCTTATTGCCGCGCCGCTTTTTCCCCTCCGGCACGCCGACGGCAGTTATATCAAAGTCACTTCCGATCTCGGCGAGCCCAACCTCTTCGGCGACGGCAACCCCAACCCCATCGTTTTTATCGAAAATACCGACTGGCGCATCCGCCGCTACCGCGTTTTCGGGAACGTGTTCGCCGAACTGACCCTGTTCAAAGACCTGAAACTGCGCAGCACCCTCGGCGGCGATTTTTTATTCGAACGCGAAAAACTGTTCAAAGAACGCCTCTCCCCCGCCATCTACGACCCCACCTCGCTCAACGAAGGCCGGGTATTCAACCAGACGCTGATCTGGAACAACACGGCCGATTTTCAGCGGCAGTTTGGCCGTCACCGCGTTTCGGCGCTCCTCGGTATGGAAGCCATTCAAAACCACACCGACTACCTCGGCGCCTCGGCGAGCAATTTCACCCGCACCGACCCGCTTTTCCGCTACCTCAACGCCAGTATCGCGAATGACATCCAGGACCTCGGCGTGTCCGGCATCGCCACGGAGTGGGCCCTGCTGTCCTATTTTGCGCAGGCGGGTTATTCCTTCGGCGGCCGCTACGTGCTGAGCGCCGCGGTACGGCGCGACGGCTCCTCGCGTTTCGGCCCCAACAACCGCTGGGGCGTGTTTCCCTCCGTTTCGGCGGCCTGGAACGTGTCGAACGAGCGTTTTTTTGAAAACGTCAAATTCATTTCAAGCCTGAAACTGCGCGCCAGCTGGGGGCAACTGGGCAACCAGGAAATCGGGATTTACCCGTACAGTTCGCTCGTCGCCGCGGGCGACCGCGTGTACGTGTTCGGCGACAAGATCGTCACCGGGGCCACCATCGTCGAAACCGGCAACAGCAATATTCGCTGGGAAACCAGCACCCAAACCAACTTGGGCCTGGATGTGAGTTTCTGGGAAGACCGCCTGTCGCTGATCGCCGATTGGTTCAACAAACGCACCGACGATATCCTGGTGCGCGTACCCGTGCCGCAGGCCGGCGGCGCGCAACGGCCGCCCTTCGTGAACGCCGCTTCCGTGGAAAACAGGGGTGTCGAACTGGGCCTGATCTATAAAAACCGGGTTGGAAAATTAAGCTATAATGTCGGCGCAAATATCAGCGCCATTCGCAACAAAGTGCTGTCGATTGCCGACAGCGAACCGATCCTCGGCGGTTTCGGCCTGTCCGACGGCGCGCTCACCAAAACGGAGCCGGGCCAACCCGTCGGGTCCTTTTTCCTGTATGAAATGCTCGGTATTTTCCAGACGCAGGCGGAAATCGACGCCAGCCCGTTCCAAACCGTCAATACCCGCCCGGGCGATGTGAAATTTGCCGACCTGAACGGCGACAACAAAATCGACGACAAAGACCGCAAACACGTGGGCAATCCTTTCCCCGATTTTACCTACGGCGTCAACCTGAGTCTTTTCTGGAAAAACTTCGATCTCTCCGCCCTGATCCAGGGCGTTCAGGGCAACGACGTCTATTTCCTGTACGGCAATTTTGCCTACGAAACCCAGCTGCGCGGCTTCAACTCGTATAAGGATATCCTGAACCGCTGGACGCCGTCCAACACCAATACCGACATCCCGAAAGTAAGCGTGGACGACCGCAACGGCAACCGTCGCGCTTCCACCCGTTTCCTCGAAGACGGCTCCTACCTGCGCGTCCGGAACATCACGCTGGGCTATAATTTTAAAGACCTGCTGCGCTGGAACAACATCGGCGGCCTGCGGCTTTACGTGACGGCGCAAAACGCGCTCACGTTCACGAAATACCCGGGCCTGGACCCCGAAATACAGGCCAACTCCAACGACACCCGAGGCCTGGGGCTTTCTTCCGACCTGGCCGTGGGCATCGACTGGGGCACCGTGCCCGCGCCGCGGACGTTTATCGCGGGGGTGAAGGTGGATTTTTGATGAAAAAAAATTACAACTATGAAGTCCTTGTTATATCTTCTTTTCCTTCTCCCCCTCGCCTCCTGCACCGGCATCCTCGAAAAAGAACCCATCGCTACGCTCGACGCCGGTTCGTTTTTTCAAACAGAAAACGACGCCGTGCAGGCGCTGAATGCCGCCTACGGCCCCTTGCTGTTCAACAACGACAACAAGAATTTCTACTGGGCCTTCGCCATCATTACCGCCGACGAAGCCATTCCCGGCGGCGACGGCTCGCGGCCCGGCATTACGGAACTGGAAGCGTTCAGCTACACGCCGCGAACGGAGGAATTCAACGACTTCTGGAAAGCGCAATACACGGGTATCACGCAGTGCAACCTCGTGCTCGACAACATCGGCAAAATAGAAATCAGCGAAAACAGCCGCAACCGGATCACCGGCGAGGCGCTGTTCCTGCGCTCTTATTACTACTTTCTGCTCACGCAGGTATTCGGCGACGTGCCGCTGTTCACCGGTATCGTACCGCCCGACCAGTTGAAAGCGCCCCGAACGCCCAAAGCCCAGATTTATGCCCAAATTACATCCGATTGCGAACGCGCGGCGGGTATGCTGCCTGCCCAGCAGCCGGCGTCCGAGGCAGGGCGGGCCACCAAGGGCGCGGCGTATGCGCTCGCGGCAAAGACTTTTTTGTATGATAAAAACTGGGAAAAAGTACTGGAATACGTGGGCAAAGTAAAAGGGCTGGGCGTGTACGCCCTCATGCCCGATTACCAGGATAATTTCCGGAAAAACACCCAGAACAACGCCGAATCCGTGTGGGAAATCCAGCACGCCAACCTCGAACTCGGCGTGGGCAACTTTCTCAACCAGTGGTGGGCCTCCAAAAAATACGAAGGCTACGGCTTTGCCGACGTGACGCCCGACTTCGTGAATGCCTTCGAGCCGGGCGACCCGCGGCGCCGGTTCACCGTGGCCATGAACAACGATGACTACTTCGGCGTGGTGTACAAACCCTCCTTTTCCACCACCGGATTCGGCGCGCGCAAATACCTGCAAGCCAAAGACAGCGTTACGCAAAAAGCCGACGGCGATATCAACTACACCGCTATCCGCTTCGCAGAAGTATTGTTATGGGAAGCCGAGGCACTCACCGAACTCAACCGCGTGGCCGAAGCGCAGGCGCCCCTCGAACAGGTGCGCGCCCGCGCCCGCGCCCAGGCCGCCGACCCCGCTACCGCCCTGCCCCCCGTGACCACTACCGACCAGTCAGCCATGCGCGACGCTGTGCGCCACGAACGCCGCGTGGAACTGGGCTTCGAGATGCACCGCTTTTTCGACCTGGTGCGCTGGGGCATTGCCGCCCAGGTTTTACCCGGTTTTCAGGCGGGCAAACACGAGGTGTTTCCGCTGCCGCAAACGGAAATGGATTTGAATCCGGCGTTGGTGCAGAATATAGGGTATTGAGTTGTTAAACGGATAAACACAATTTTTTTAATAATACGAGGCACATAGAACACATAAGCCGCTTTTGTCATCCTGTAAGGAACTATGTGTTCTATGTGCCTCGTATTTATTATTAAAAAAATTGTGCTTACCTGTTCACCATAATACCACCTTTTTGCCGGAAAATACCATTCCGCTCAGCCACCCCGCCCTACATTTGTCAACCTGCCCTCCATTCCCGGCAGCCATACGTTATGCGCAAACGTTTTACCCTCCACTGTTTTTTAATATTTCTTGCCTTTTCTTCCTCCGCCCAAACCGGCCAGATCGCCATTCCCCGCGTCGATATGATGCCCAATCAACCCGCACCCTACAACGTGCGCGACTGGCGACAGGTAGCCCTGCGCTACGATTCCTTCGTGTACGACGTGCAAAAAACGGGGCAATACCTGCCTTTGTCGTATCTGAAACCGGCCGGCGTGAATTACCCGCAAAACCCCGCCTTCGGGCTGCACACCTACGTGGGCACCAATTCGCCGCTTGGCAACGAGGCCATCAACGTGCTGCCCTCGCTGGTGGGCGCCACGCTGGTTGGAATAGACAAACGCGCCCAGTTCGGCCGCGACTGGCTGCTGATGAGCCGGGACTTTTTCAATAAAAACAACGGAGAAAACATCTACCTTAACAACGCAGGCTCGAGCAGCGGCGGCGACTGGTGGTACGACCTCATGCCCAACGTGTACTTCTATCAGTTGTATGACCTCTATCCGAATTCAGGCGCAGAAGCCGATTTTCAGTTTCAGACAGTGGCCAACCGCTTCCTCGAAGCCGTACGCGCCATGGGCGGCAGCGAAGCGCCCTGGGAGCCGGCCTACATGAACTACCGCGCCTGGAAATTCAAAACCATGGAACCCAACCCCAACGGCGTAAAAGAACCCGAAGCCGCCGGCGCTTTTGCATGGGTGCTGTACAACGCCTGGAAAAAGACCGGAAACCCGGACTATCTCAAGGGCGCCGAATGGTCGATAGAGTTTTTAAACAACTGGACTTCCAATCCTTCCTACGAACTGCAACTGCCTTACGGCGCCTATACGGCCGCGAAAATGAACGCCGAACTCGGCACGGCCTACGACATCGAAAAAATGGTCAACTGGTCGTTCAACCGGGGCGAGCTGCGCGGCTGGGGAACCATCGTCGGCGCCTGGGGCGGATTCGACGTGTCGGGTTTGGTAGGCGAGGCCAACGACGCCGGCAACGACTATGCATTCCAGCTGAATGGCGTGCAGCAGGCGGCGGCACTCGTGCCCATGGTGCGTTACGACAAACGTTTTGCCCGTGCTATCGGCAAGTGGGCGCTCAATCTCTCGAACGCCACGCGCCTGTTTTACCCCGGCTTTTTGCCCGCGCACCTGCAGGACGCCTCCGCCTGGTCGTCGGCCAACGACCCGCAACAGGTAATGGGCTACGAGGCCCTGCGCCAGAAGTGGCAAAACCTGTCGCCCTTCTCCACCGGCGACGCCCTGCAGGGCGGCTGGGCCGCTACCAACCTCGCGCTGTACGGCACCGGCTCCATCGGTTATCTCGGCGCTATGTTGGAAAAAACCAACGTGGATAAAATACTGAAACTGGATCTGCTGAAAACCGATTTCTACCGGGACGCCGCTTATCCTACTTACCTGTTTTTCAACCCCTACAATACCGCGCAATCGGTTCAGTTCGACGCTGGCAGCGCGCCCGCCGATCTGTACGACGCCCTTACCGAAACCTTTATAATCAAAAACGCTTCGGGAGTGGTGTCCCTCGGCATACCGGCCAATCAGGCTGTCCTGCTGACCGTTTGTCCCGCCGGGGGCGCCGTTTCCTTTGACAAAAACAAAATGCTCGTCGACGGTGTGGTAGTCGATTTCGATCAGCACGCCCAGCCGTATACCCGGGCGCCACGGATCAAGGGTCTGGCCGCGGCGAAAAATCCGTTGGAAAGCGGTGACTCCACGGCTGTTTATGCCGCGGTAGAGGACGTGGATTCCGGCCAGATTACCTACAGCTGGAGCGCAACGGACGGCGCCGTCAACGGCACGGGCGCCGAGGTCAGCTTTACCGCCCCGGCGGCGCCTGCCAACGTGGAAATCCGCTTGGTCACGACCGACCCGGAAGGCAACAGCGACACGGCCACCCTGCAACTTTCGGTGGTGCCGGAGATCAACGACGCGCCGGAAATCACGGCCATACAGAAAAGTGTGGCCTACGTGGCGCCCAATGAAACCCTGCAACTGAGCTGTCTGGCCAATGATGCCAACAACGACCCCATTAGCTACGCCTGGTCGGCTACGGGCGGCGCCCTGAACGGCATGGGCGCCTCCGTGAACTGGACGGCACCCGCTTCGGAGGGAATTTTCCAGGTAACCGTGAAGGTCTCCGACGATGAAGGTTTGTTTGCGGAGGCAACGACCAGTATTTTGGTGAAAAATTTCACTATTGTGCCGGGAAACCTGATCGCGCATTATCCCTTTAGCGGCAACGCCAACGACGTGAGCGGGAATCAGCTGCACGGCCAGGCCAACGGGGCGATCCTGGTACCCGATCAGAACGGCAATCCGCAAAGCGCCTATTATTTCAACGGCGGCGCGCAGCACATTTTGGTGGCGAATAACCCTTTGCTCAACTTTCAGGACGCCATCACGGTCAGCTGCTGGTTCAACGCATATACCCTGCCGGAAAAAGAAACTTTTCTGCTGTCGCACGGCAGCTGGCAAAACCGCTGGAAAATCTCCGTTACACCGGAAAAATACCTGCGCTGGACGGTCAACACGCTTGCCGGCATTGCCGACCTCGACGCCGCGGCGCCGCTGCAAACGGATAGTTTTTACCACCTTGCCGTCACCTACGACGGCAGCCTGCTGGCCCTTTACCTGAACGGCGAACTGCAAACGTACAAGCCTTTGTCCGGGAAAATCCGCGCCACCACCAACGCTTTTCTCATGGGACAAATGTTGCCCGGACAGCCGGAGTACAACTTCAAGGGCGTACTGGATGCGGTAAAAATTTTCGACCATGCGCTGACGCCGGACGCCGCGAAGATGCTTTACCAGATGGACGTGACCCCGGTGAACGAGCCGGTTTATTCAGGAAGATTGTTTTTGTCGCCCAATCCGGTCTCCGGCGCCTTGACCGTCCGTATAGAACGTGACGGAAGACCTCAAAACCGCTCCGCCGGTATGGTGCAGGTACGCGACCTGGCCGGACAACTGGTTTCGGAAAAAAATGCCGGGGACAAAGATTGGATAGAATTAGATTTAAAAGACTTAAAGCCAGGCATTTACACGCTCATGATCCTTTCGGAAAATTCCCGATTGGCTGCCCGTTTTGTGAAAATTTGAATCTCCTTACCGGCGCACTACCATGCGCAGTTGAACGCTATGCTCAAACTGCATTCGGACAAAAAGAATGCCTGCCGGGAAACCGGCCAGGGGAATTGTGTACAAGTTATTTTGCCCGGCCGGAGTTTCTGTTAAAAGCCTGCCCTTTGTATCCAGGATTTGTATGTTCAGCAAAATGTCGGGCGCCTGTGCGGCATCGATCCACAGCTGGTCATTTGCCGGGTTGGGATAAATGCGCACGCGGCCATCTGATCCCGGGCCGGAGGAGAACGTGTTGGTCAGTACCGGTATGATCGTTTTTTGCACAACCGCTATACCGCAGAAATTGGAAACGCTGAGGCCAACGACATATTCCCCTGCCGCCGCATAGGTGTGCGCCGGATTTAATTCGCCGGAAAAATTGCCGTCGCCGAAATCCCAAAGCCATTGATCCGCAAACTGGGAATTATTGGTGAACTGCACCTTGCCATCCGTTTGAATATCCACCGTAAAATCTGCCGCGGGAAACGGCCTGATCTCCACCCGGAATGTTTTGGTCAGGGTATCCAGGCCGAGGCTGTTGCCCGCAACCAGCACGGCGCTGTAATCGCCCGTTTGGGCGTAGGTAACAGCAGGGTTCTCTTCGACCGAATATTCCGGCGTACCGCCTGGAAAAGACCAGGAAAAACTTTGGGTATTTGGGGAGGATTGGTTTTCAAAAACAAGCGCAACTTCCCCGCAACCCCGCAGGGTATCGGGCACGAAAAAACCGGCAACAGGCGGAAAATACCAGGCGACCGGGCGGGTGGTCTGAACGGTATCACATTCATTCCAGACGCGCAATGAGACGAAGTAATCCCCCTCCTGCGCGAATACATGTACCGGGTTTGTTTCATTGGAAAAACTGCCGTCGCCAAAATCCCAAAGCCACTGATCCGCAAACTGTGAATTATTGGTAAACTGGGCCTTGCCGTCCTGGATGACAAACGCAAAATCCGCCAACGGCGCCTGACCCGACACCTCGATTCGCACCGAATCCGAACCCAGGCAATTGCCCTGCATGGCCGTGACAAGATATGTGACCGACTGAACCGGCGACGCCGTTACCGACGTACAGGACGCGCAATCCAGACCCGCGGCAGGCTCCCACAAAACATTCATGCCGGCTGGCAGGGAAAAATACAAAGTGTCGCCCGGACAAATAACCCGGTCCGGTCCGAGGTCGAAACTATACGTTGTTTGAAGTGAAAGCCGGATCGTGTCGCTTTGATGCGCCCCGCAGGCATCCCACACATCCACCCAATACACGCCCGGCTGGAAAGCGGTGAAGATGGAATCCGCGGAGTTGTCGTGCCAGCGATATTCCGCGAAACCGGCCCCGGCCGAGAGGGTTTGAATGCTGCTTTCACAGGTCTCCCGGTCAGGGCCCAGGTCAAGCGTTGGAGCCTGATACGACCAGACAAACGAAGTGAAATTATTGTTATAGTCCGTTTCCGGCGCGGTTGCCGGCGGAAGGGAATAGGGTGTCGGCTGGCTCCGGTCGTCGTTGATCGCTATGAAGACCTGCTGGTTCGCGACCGCGGGTATTCTGATTAGGATATCCAGACACGTGTCTTGCCCCAGCGGAGCGGGTGTGAAGACCAGATTGCCCAGAGGCACGGCGGCCGCGGCCCGGGGATCGCCGGCATAAACGGACACCGGTATTCCGGCGGGCAACGGGTAGGCGCTGCTGTTGCATATCCGGACGCGCAGTTCGAGGCTGTCGGGCAAACAGGTAACCTGTACCGGTTCGGCGGCGGCGTCGGGCAGGCAGATACAATCCGGGTCGGCGCAATCGATCAGGCCATCTTCGTCGTCGTCCAGCTGGTTGAAACAAATTTCCGGGCAATCCACCTCGGTCACGCAGTGTTCCAACGGTATCAGCGTCTCGGTGTGCGGGATTTCGATCAGCGTGGCCGGCGCAATGCCGATGGTATCAGGCAAAATGGCATAGGCGAGGGTATCGGGGATCAGGTCGGGTTCTACGGCTTCGGACGGCAGTGGAATGGTTTCGCCGCAGCGGGCCGGTTTGCCCTGTTCATCCAATTCAAACAAATGAACACGATTAAAGGTATTCCATTTCCTGGCGCTCATCCACAGGCGGTTGCCTGCCTGAAAATAATTTTCGGGTGAGATCAGGCTGTCGCCTTCCAATACCAGACGGTCAAAAAGTTTAATATTGCCATCGGGCCCCAGCACCAGGTGCGCGCCGAATCCCTGGGCATTGAAATAGCGGCAATGGAAATCGCCGTTGGATGACCTGAACAGGTTAGCGCTGGATTCAGTGGTATCGTTCGATGGCGCCCAAATCCGTTTTGCCCACAAGATCGTTCCGGCAGCATCCGCGCGCCACACGAAAGCATCGCGATTGGGAATGCCCTGGTCGGGGTCATCATGAATAACGCTGCAGGCAGCATATCCGCCGTCGCCCGTCGGAACGGCGCCAATGTTCTGAAGACTGCGCCCGTCTGCCAGCCGGTAATGTCTGTTTAAAACAATATTGCCCGTTGAATCGAACAGGATCGCTACCATGCCATTTTTGTTTTGAAACGAATTGGAAAGGCCCAGCAACCAGAATCCGCCGTCCTGAGCCGGGGTTGCCACGTAAAAACGACTGAGTTCGGCAAAATCAATGACTTTATTGACGAGCACATCGCCGGCATTGTTTATTTTCAACAAAAAGCATCGTACGTTGTACGTATTGGTGGAAGCAAATGCCGTGAACACCGCCGCGTCGCCGAGGCTGGAGAACCAAAAACTCGAAGCCGAACCCGGTACGGACGCTTTTTTCGCCCAGAGGATATTACCGTCGGCATCCATTTTGGCAAAACGCCTGACCCTCCCTGTTGGATCTACATCATCCGGCAATGCCAGAAAAAACCCGCCATCGTTGGCTGGAACACTACCCATTCCATTGGTCGGCAGGTCAATTTTCTTTTTCCAGATGATGTTTCCAAAAGAGTCGGTTTTCAGGAGCGCGCCGTCCGGGTAGTCGTAATGGTTGAAATAAATGTTGCCTTCCGGTGTAATTGATACGATACGAAGGAAGTCATTGGGGTGGATGCCGAGGCCATAACTGCGGGCGCCCGTGAGATCGGAACACCGGAGCTGCTGCACCCGTACAATGCGGGAAAATTCCGTGCTGCACGAGCCGGAATATGCCGTAAGCAAAACGACGTACAAACCCGTGGCCGGAAACTGGTAATCCAGATGCATGGACGTGCCGGCCGGCGCGCCGTTGACCGACCAGGCAAATCCGTCCGCGCCGGTCGTAAGATTGGAGCAGTGGAGCGTGTCATTGAGGTCCATGATGGTATGGCTGGCCTCGAAATTGGCAGTAGTACGGCAGGGGATGTACACTTGCCAGCGCGCCGTGTCGTAGCAATTCGGATCGTCATTTTTGGCGGTCAATGTAAATTCATAGAACCCCGAAGTATCCGGCACAAAATAGGGTTCAAACGCGGTAGAGAACGTTTTGCCGCCCAGGGCCCATTGCCAGGAATTGCTGCCGGCGCTCCCGTTTTCAAACCGGATGGTATCGCCGGTAACTGCCTGCCCCGGTTGCAGCAGAAACGCCGCCTGCAGCGGACTGTAACAGGGTTCGGCACAGGCATCCGAATCAAGCAGGCTTTCCCGGGGGCCTTCCAGGGCCAGCAACATGCGGGCGGACTGCCCTTCGGTAAACGCGCGATAACACGAAAAAGGCGAATAATCCATGAAGTTATCGGTCGCATCCGGCTGGTCGGTGTTGAATGGATTATTGGGGCCGGTATCGTCGGCATCGGTCTGGCAGGTATTGATGGCGCAAACGGTGCCTTTTGCCTGGTCGGGCGGCGTATCGCACACGCGGTCGCCGTCGAGCAGGCAGTTGTCGTTTTTGCAGCCGCGTTCAAACGTATGGTAGAGGTTGAGGTAGTGCCCCATTTCGTGGATCAGCACGGCTTCCAGCACCGGGCTGACGCCAAAATACGCGGCTTCGCAAACAATGCCGTCCCGGGGCGTTCCGTGCATGGCCGCCAGGTAAGCATAGCCGGCGACATTCGGGCCCTGGGCATCGCTGCTCACGGATTGAACCACCCAAATGTTGATATACTGATGGGGCGGGCGGCGCGAGAGGTTCTTTAGCGCCTCATCCTGCGTTTCCATGACCATGTTGGTGAGGGGCGACTCCACACGGTAAATACCCGTGGTGGGCGATCCGTCGGGTTCGCGCCAGGCCAGGCAAAACTGTACCGGCACCGCGGCGCCGGGGCCCTGGCCGGCGAAATAACCCGTATGGGCAAAGGCCTGGTTTAAATGATCGATCGCGGCATGCACCCGGTCATCCGGCAGGTTTTCCGTGCCGTTTTGGTGAACAATATGGACCACCACGGGCAAAATGTATGGCCCGTTGCCGCGGGCGGCTATTGCGGGTGGTTGCAGAGCCAGCAACGAGTCGAACTTTTCCTGAATTGCCTGTTGCACGGAAGGCAGAGCAGGATTTCCGCAGGATAATCCGCGTTCCGGGGTTTGGCCGAACAAGGGATGAGCAAGCAAAAAGAAAATGGGAGCGCAAATAAGGCGGGTCATTGTTGTTATCGTTTTTCACAAGACACGGGGCAGAACCGGGGCGCTGCTTTCATTTACCGCTATCTCCTTGCACAAGGGTAATTTTCAAGAAAGTACCACC
>CALEYM010000342.1 GCA_937926185.1 uncultured Bacteroidota bacterium
AGGGGGTTGATTTGTTTCGCGCGGGCATCTGGAAACCCCGTACCCGGCCGGGCGCATTTGAAGGCATCGGTACGCAGGGACTGAAATGGCTCAAACGGGTGAAAATCGAAACCGGCATACCGGTGACCACCGAGGTGGCCAATGCCCAGCACGTGTACGACTGCCTGAAGTTCGGCATAGACGTGCTGTGGATTGGCGCGCGCACCACCGTAAACCCTTTCTCCGTGCAGGAAATTGCCGACGCCCTTGAAGGAACCGATATACCTGTACTGGTGAAAAATCCGGTCAATCCGGACTATAAGCTCTGGGTTGGCGCACTTGAACGGCTGTACAAGGCCGGGTTGAAGCGTGTTGCCGCCATCCACCGCGGATTTTCCAGTTACGGCGACTCCAAATACCGCAATGTACCGCGTTGGCAAATGGCCATCGACCTGATGCAGGAATTTCCCGGCCTGGAAGTGCTCTGCGATATCAGCCATATTTGTGGCCGGCGCGACATCCTGTCCGAAACGGCCCAGAAAGCTTACGACCTTAACTTCGACGGCCTGATGGTGGAGGTACACCCCGACCCTGATCAGGCCTGGAGCGATGCCGCCCAGCAAATTACACCCGAACAATTTGGGGAAATGACCCGCGGCCTGATGCGCCGCGCCGTTACGACCGACGATCCGGATTTCCTGGCCCGTATGGAGAACTGCCGCGGCGCCATCGATGACATCGACGAGGAGATCATTCATCTCATTGCGCAACGGATGCAACTGGTGAAAGAGATTGGCGCGATCAAAAAGGACAAGAATATTGCCGTGTTACAGCCCGAACGCTTTCGCGCCCTGCGTGAAGCGTTGCAAAAACGGGGGGAAAAAAATGAATTGAGTCCGGAGTTCATTGCCCTTTTCCTGGAAGCGGTGCACCAGGAGAGCATCAACCAGCAAGAACATATCATGAATGAACGGGCATTGGCAAAAGAACACAAAGCGCGGTGAATGTCGAAGTATCCGTTATGGATTATATGTGGTACTGCTGGTTGGTGAAAGTGACCGCCGACGGTTGCCTCGATACGCTATGGTGCCAAACATTGGCAGTGCCAAATATCCATCGGACTTTATCCGGAAAAAATGCGGACAAAGTCCGCGCGATATGGCTTCCGAGTCCGAAGGCTCGAAAAAGCAAGGGCAGGTACGGGCCATTCGGTTTTGGGATGTCGGCGGCAGGCTGGCGCTGAATGAGCCGGTGGGAAATTTACCCTGGTGTTCAAACCTGCCGCCGGACTTACCCCCGGGTTTTTACGCCACCGAAGTGTTGGTCGAAGACGGACGGCGGGCCATTCAGAAAATAGTGGTGGCGAAAAGATGACGAAACGGTTTTTGTCAAATCTTTGCCCTTCCATAACTACGGGCAAGATACGCCCTGTAACCGTCATACTTATGCTCGTCTCCGCTATTGTTGCCGTCGCCAAAAACGGGGTTATCGGTAAGGACAACCAGATACCCTGGCACCTGCCCGCCGATCTGGCCTGGTTCAAACGCGCCACCCTGGGGCACTACGTGTTGATGGGCCGCAACTGTTTCCAAAGCATCGGGCGGCCATTGCCCAAACGCATCAACGTGGTCATCACCCGCAATCCCTTTTTTACCGCCGACGGGGTGCTGGTAGCCCATTCGGTAGCGGAAGCCCTCACCCTGGCTTACGACAACGGCGAGCAGGAAGTTTTCATCATCGGTGGCGGCGAAATTTACCGGCAGTCCGCGCATCTGTGGGACAAGGTCTACCTCACCGAAGTGGACATCGAACCGGAAGGCGACGTCTTTTTTCCGGAACTTCCACCCGCAGAATGGCGCGAAACCTGGCGCGAAACCCATGCGCCCGATGAAAAAAACGCCTATACCTACACCTTTAAAATACTGGAGCGAATACCCCAAACGGGGCCGGAAGCAGCGTGATTTTCCCGTATTTTCATCGATTTTTTGCCCAAATAATTTTCTCTTGTTAAAAACAGCCGGAAAATCTCGCGTTTTTTTTATAATTTTGCACCCGATTTGCCGCGCAGAAGGCGCGGCGAACCCACTGAAGGGATTTTACACAAAAGTTTAGGTTGCATAAATGGAAATGGAAAAGAAGCGCTTGCTCATCGTCACGCAGGAGATGGAGCCTTATACGGAAGGCACCGAGGTCTCGGCACTGGCGGCACAATTACCAAAATTTTTACAAGACAATGGGTATGAACTGCGGATATTAATGCCGCGTTACGGCGTTGTAAACGAGCGCCGGCACCGTTTGCACGAAGTCGTCCGCCTTTCCGGCATGAACATTATCGTGGACGACGACGATTACCCGCTGATCATTAAAGTAGCTTCCCTGCCCGGCTCCCGGCTCCAGGTTTATTTTCTCGACAACGAAGATTTTTTCAAACGCAAATTTGTCTTCGACGACGCCGATGGACAGGCTTTTGAAGACAATCCCGACCGCGCGGCTTTCTTTTGCAAAGGCGCCATCGAAACGGTAAAAAAATTCGGCTGGGCGCCCGATTTTATCCTTTGTCACGGCTGGCTCACCGGTTTGATCCCGTTTTACCTGAAGACGGCTTATAAAACGGAACCGCTGTTTGCCAACTCAACCGTGGTATATAACGTGTATCCGGGCGAACATGAACGCCTGGGCGGCGATCGCTTTTTCGAAAAAGCCGCCATTAACAATCTTTCCAAAGAAGACCTGCTCGCTTATCGCGACGGCGACGGATTTTCGATCAACAAAGGCGCCTGCGCGTACGCCGATGCTATCGTGATAGGCAGCGAATCGGTGGACACCGGCGTTGACTATCTTTCCGTGGCCCAGGACAAACCTGTGCTGCCGTGGAAAAGTTTTGATGAATTTCAGTCGGCAAACCTGGATTTTTTCCGTCAACTGAGCGAAGCGGAGGTCTCCCAGTAAGCTGCCGGCCCCGACCGGTACTTTCCAAACACATGAAACACACTGTTGTTCCTTTCCCCACCTTGCTGCTTTGCGCGGCGCTGGGGCTTTTCATGGGGTATAGCTGCTCCAAACCCACCCCCTTTGGGGCCGATCTGCTCGACGATGAAATCGCCGATTACCAATATTCCGACTCCCTGACGCTTCAATGTACCCTGGTACCCGAAGACTCGCTGGTGACTTCGGATGTCAGCTCCACCGCCGATTATTTGCTTTGCGGCCAGCTGTTCGATCCGGTATTCGGCAAATCACAGTCGGATATTTACACACAGATACGCCTCGCCACCCTCGGCCCTAATTTTAAAAACGGGCTGGTGGATTCGATCATTCTTTTTCTTCGCTACGATGCCCCGGGCTTTTACGGCGATACCACACAGGCGCAGACGCTGCGCGTGCATCGCGTGAGCGCGAATGATACCCTGTACTGGAGTAAAACATATTATTCCAACAATACGCTCGAAATTGGCGAACAACTCGGCGAACTGGCAAACTTTTTGCCCAAACCCAATACAGGACTGACCTTGTTCGATACCGTGTCAAAAGCGCCTTATATCCGCATCCCGCTCGACAATGCCTTCGGGCAGGAACTGCTGAACCTGGATAGCGTGACGCTGGCCTCGGATACCTTGTTCTGGAAAAAAGTGCGCGGGCTGCGCTTGTCCGCCGAATCGCAGGGCAACCCCGGTACCATCATGGCTTTCGACCTGAACAATAGTTCGTTCAGCCGCATTCGCCTGTATTACAAACGGGATACCCTGGTCAGGACCTTCGATTTTACGTTTCTGGGCAGTAACAAGTTCACGCACTTTTCACACGACTACAACGGCTCCACTGTGGAACCGTATCTGAATAAAAAAGCCGACGAGCGGATATTTGTACAGGGAATGGGCGGTTTGCAGTTGAAAGTGGAAATCCCCTACGCCAATCTGCTCGACGACATAGCCATCAACAAGGCAGAACTGGAACTGACCGCGGAAACGTTGCCGGGCGACAACCCGCTGCTGCGAAATGCCAGCCAACTGGTTTTTACCGAATCGATCGGCGATACCCTGGTAACCCTCACCAGCGACGTGATCTACTCCCTGGGGCCCACGCTGAACAGCGGTTTCGGCGCTTTCGGCGGTTTCCCGGAGGCTGAAACGGATCAGGGCGTCAGCGTGCAGCGCTACCGCCTGACCCTGACCCAGCGGTTCCAGGATATGGTGGACAACGCCTCCGGGTCGGTAAAAAACCAAACGGTGTACCTGAACGTCTACCCCCAAAGCCGCTCGGCCATGCGGGCCATTTTTTACGGCCCCCAAAGCCCGGTTTTTCCGGCCAAACTGGCGCTCAAATACACCAAAGTCCGGTAATCTTGACTGTTTAATCTTCAGGAATTCTAAACTGAAAACACTCATAATATGTGTGGAATTGTCGCCTACATCGGTTCCAAAGCAGCCTATCCGATCGTGATCAAGGGCTTGCACCGCCTCGAATACCGGGGCTATGACAGCGCGGGGGTCGCGCTGCAAAACGGTTCATTGAATATTTACAAAAAGAAGGGCAAAGTTTCTGATCTGGAAGACTTTGTCCGGGACAAAAATACCAGCGGCTCCGTGGGAATGGGGCATACCCGCTGGGCTACGCATGGCAAACCGGACGATTTGAACGCGCATCCGCATGCCGGCGGCAACAACCGGCTGGTGCTGATCCACAACGGCATCATTGAAAACTATGCCGTATTGAAAAGCGCCCTGCTTAATCATGGCCATACCTTCAGCAGCGAAACGGACACCGAAGTGTTGGTACACCTCATCGAAGAAGTGCAGCAACGGGAGAACCTGCAGTTGGAAGAGGCCGTCCGCCAGGCGCTCACCCAGGTGCACGGCGCTTATGCCATCGTGGTGATGGATCGGGAGGATCCGGATAAATTGGTTGCCGCGCGCAAATCCAGCCCGTTGGTGATTGGCATTGGCAAGGATGAATTTCTCATCGCTTCCGATGCCACGCCCATCGTGGAACACACCAAAAAAGTGGTGTATCTGAACGACGAAGAAGTAGCCACGGTAACCCGCGACGGCGAAATGATCATCAAAACGCTGCGCAATGAAGTGATGACGCCGACGATCCAGGAGATCGAGCTAGAAATCGAACAATTGGAAAAGGGCGGCTACGATCATTTCATGATCAAAGAAATATTCGAGCAGCCGGCCACCATTGCCGAGTGCATGCGCGGACGCATGAATGCCGAGGAAGGCTGGGTGCGGCTCGGCGGCATGGAAGAGTATAAAAAACGGATGATCAACGCCCAGCGCATGATTATACTCGGATGCGGCACCTCCTGGCATGCCGGCATGATCGCCGAATACCTGTTCGAAGATCTGGCCCGCCTGCCCGTGGAAGTGGAATACGCCTCCGAATTTCGCTACCGCAACCCCGTGGTGCGCGACCAGGATATCGTGCTGGCCATTTCGCAATCCGGCGAAACCGCCGACACGCTGGCGGCCCTCAGCCTGGCAAAGGAGCGCGGCGCCATCACGTATGGTATCGTCAACGTGGTCGGTTCCTCCATCGCCCGTGCCACGCACAGCGGATCGTACATTCACGTCGGGCCGGAAATCGGCGTGGCGTCCACCAAAGCCTTTACCGGCCAGGTGACCATGCTGACCGTAATGGCCCTGATCCTGGGCTACGAACGAGGCTATTTGCCCAAATCACAGTACCAGAAATTAGTGCAGGAACTGGCGCTCATACCCGGTAAAGTAGATCATCTCCTGCGCAACTGCCACGAACAGGTGAAATATATCGCCGGCGAATTCAAAGACGCGCCTAATGCGTTGTACCTTGGACGCGGTTATAATTTCCCCGTGGCGCTCGAAGGCGCGCTGAAACTCAAAGAAATATCGTACATTCACGCCGAGGGTTATCCGGCCGCCGAAATGAAACACGGCCCCATTGCCCTGATCGACGAAAACATGCCGGTGTTTGTGATCGCGACGAACCTGAGCGCCTACGACAAAATCGTTTCCAATATCCAGGAAGTGAAAGCCCGCAAAGGCGTGGTTGTGGCGGTTGTCACCGAGGGCGACCAGACCATTAAAAAACTGGCCGACTATACCATCGAAATACCCCACACCGAGGAACCCTTTACACCCCTGTTATCCGTCGTGCCGCTCCAGTTGCTGGCCTATCATATTGCCCTGCTGCGCGGCTGTAATGTTGACCAGCCACGCAATTTGGCCAAATCTGTAACCGTTGAATGACAGGTTTATGAAGGTTTATGAGGGTTTATATGGTTTATAAACCCTCATAAACCTTTATAAACCCTCATAAACTAAAAAATAACGTCGTGAACAAAGTAGAAATAGAATACAATACCGAAAAAGAAATTATCCGCTACCCGGAATATGGGCGGGGCATACAGGAAATGCTGCAATATGCCAAAAATATTCCGGAGCCGCATAAGCGGCAAAAAACAGTGGAAGCCATCATTGGGTTGATGCAGCAGCTCAACCCTTCGGCCAGCCGCAACCTGGAAGATTACCGGGAAAAACTCTGGAACCACGCTTATGCCATCTCCGGCTATGAACTCGATGTGACGCCGCCTCCCGGTATCACGCTACGCCGCGAGGAAGACAAGCCCCGCGCGGAAAAAATCACCTACCCGCCCACGGCCCAGCGGCTCAGGCATTATGGCTACAACGTGCAAACGCTGATCAAAAAAGCCATTGAAATGCCCGAAGGTACCAAAAAAGAGGGCTTCGTGGAAGTGATCGCTTCCTACATGAAATTAGCCTACAAAACCTGGAACCGCGAACACTACGTCAGTGACGACGTGGTAAAAGACGACCTGGTAATCCTTTCCGACGGCCAGTTGGAATTACACGAAGGCCACAGCTCGCTCGACATCCTGGCCTCCAGCGCCAGTAAGAAAGACAAAGAACTGCAACGGATGCAGCAACAACGCCGCGGTGGTAAAAATAACGGCAAAAACCGCAATAAGCAGCGGAATTACGGCAATTTCCGGAAACGGAAAAAATGAGCATGATTCACCACGGAGGCATGGAGGCACGGAAAAATACCGCCTTCGGCAGCGAGTCTTGTGAGACAGGATCGACAGGATATACAGGATTATGAGCATTTCTCCCGATCTTGTATATCCTGTCGATCCTGTCTTTTTTTTACAAAATTTCCGTCTCCGTGCCTCCGTGCCTCCGTGGTGAAAAATTCAGTCAATAAGGCCAGATTTTCACTCACGGCATGGTATAGCGCCAATTGATTCCGCGCCCGTACCAGATTATGTTCCGGGTATTGGGTCTTGTAGTACGTGTCGCCGGCCAGGTAATCGGTCAGAAAACGCAAGGCCTGCTCGCCGATGATCCACAGGGCGCCGAGGGGCAGGTTTTCCCGTTCAAGGGGCGTTAAAAAGCCGGATGTTTTTTCCAGGAACCCCCTGCAAAGCATTTCAAGCGCCTCCATTCTCATCTGCACGGGGCCATCGCTGTCTTCCGTACAATCCGGCGCAAAAGTGCGCACCATATCGCCGAAATCGGACAACACCGTGCCGGGCATAATGGTATCCCAGTCGATCACGGCCACGGCCCGTCCGGTTTGAATATCAATCAGTACGTTTCCAGCCTTTGTATCGTTATGCGTGGCGCGCAGGGGCAATTCTCCGCTTGTTTTCAGTTCGTGTACCCGGCTGAATACGGGCCGGGCTTCCATCAGGGCGTGGATTTCCGCCGTAGCGGCTTTTGCCCGGTCTGCCGGGTCATTTTTCAACACATCTTCAAACATGGCCCAGCGCCGTTCGGTGTTGTGAAAGCCGGGGATGGTTTCAGTCAGTTGTTCTGCCGGAAAATCGCGCAGCGCATATAAAAAAGCGCCGTAAGCCCGCGCGGCTCCGTAGGCGATGGCAGGTTCAGGCAAATGTTCCGGGGCGTAAGTATTTTCATAAAAAGGGAATACCCGCCAATAATTGCCGGCCTCGTCACGATGCAGCCAATCACCCTGAAGCGTTGGCACGGGCGCCGGGATGCGCAACGGGAAATCCTCTTGTTGTTCCAGGTGCGCTGCCGCGGCCCGGATGTTGCGCATCACCGCTTCGGGGTCTTTGAACACCCGGTGGTTCAGGCGTTGCAGGAGCCAGGATTCAGGCTGGCCATCGCGCAGCAGATCTACCCGGTAAGTGTCGTTGATATTGCCGGCGCCGACAGGGGCGATGCCGGTGCAGGCGTCGAAAGAGCGGAAGTGAAGGATGATCTCCCGCGGCTGAGGCAGCGGTGTGGGCATATCGCGGTACGGATGTTTCTGCAAATATTGAGCGAATCTGCGTAACCTGCTACGGACGGTTCGTTAAGTCGTAGCTCCTTTTTACTGATTCATCCCCTGGAAAAGGCATTTCGGTATCTTCCGGTTTGCAAAACGAATGCGCCCGACCCCATCTTTGTTTCATCAAATCCAGCCAGGCAAAAGTGCAGACCTGGATTTTAAAAAGTTAAGCAATCATCCATCACAATTCTTGAACCAATGAAAAAGCAATTTTTGCTCAAAGCTGCCCTTTGCCTCTTGTGCCTGGGCGCAATGCTCAGCGCTTGCGAAAACAAGCCGGCGCCCCCAAAAGAAACCCCCATGCCCGCGGACATCATTACCCTGGAAACCGCCGTTTGGCAATTGACGGAAATCCTCGTTGACCCTGTGCCCCTGCAGGTGCCGGACTCCCTGCCCATCAGCGTCAAATTTGTCGAGGGCAGGCTCGAAGGGCATGGCGGCTGCAACGGCTTCGGCGGCAACTACAAAGCCGATGGTAACAAGCTGGCCGTCAGCGGCATCGTTCGCACGGAGATGTTTTGTGAGGGCGCTTCCGAATGGGAGGAACAGTTCCTGCAACGCCTCGAAAAGAGCCATACCTATAAGATAGACGGCGAGCGGCTGGAAATCCTGAGCGGGGACATGGGCGGACTGGTATTCCGGTTGAATTGGAAGAAACCGAAAATTTGACACACTCGTATTTGGACGTTTATTTCAGGAGAACCGCCTCACAAATCGCCTCCGGCGCTTCCCAGTTGAGCGGGTGGCCCTTGCCGGGAACGGTTATTTTCCGGGCATTGGGGATCAAACGGGCCAGATCCTCCGCGTGAAAAGGTGGGGCAGTCTTATCTTTCGAGCCGGTCAGGACGAAGCAGGGAATGGAGATGTGGCGCAATTGATCGTAGTACGACTCTTTGCCAAAAGCCGCCAGGATAGGCAGCAGGGCGCGGTGGTTTTGCGCTTTAAACAGGGCGAGCACGGCCCGCATTACTTCGGGGTCGGGATTTTCGCCCATGAGCGAGCGGGCAAATGCGTTGCCGGTGAACCTGATTTTGATCAACCGCATCAAAATACCCGAACGCAGCAGGGGGATTTGCAGGCGGTTTTGGAAATTCTTTTTGTTGATGTCGCCCGCGAAACTCGCCACGAGCACCAGGCGGTCAACCCGCTCCGGCATCAGTTCGGGATAAGTCAGCAGGGTTTTGATAGCCAAAAAACCGCCCATGGAGTGGCCGACCAGGGTGGCGCGGCGCACGTCGTAATGTTCCAACACCGCGCGATAATCGGCAGCCATAACTGCTGAACCGATACCGCCGCTACCAATAGTGGAGCGACCATGCCCGCGCTGGTCGAATAAAATGACCCGGCAGCCGGAAGCGACCAACCGGGGCGCGACCACATTCCACTCGTCCATCGTGAAGCCGTAGCCGTGTGCCAGGACGACGGTTTTTTCGCCATCGCCCATTGTAAGGGTATAGAGTTTTGTGCCGTCGGTAGTATTGATGAGGAGCTCTGTGCCTTTTATTTTTGGAGACAGTGAGAGGGGTGGGTAGACCATAGGTTTATGTAATTTCAAAATAAAGCCTTTGCAGTTTCCGGATTTGATGCAAGTCCATGATATTGCAGATTTAGCAAAATGTCTGCCAGTTCGCCGGGGCGTGAAAGGAATGGCAAATGGCTGGTTTGCAAGGTATAGGTGCGGTTTACGGGTACTCTTTCCACCATTTTTTACTGCATTTTACTCAAAGTTGTTCCAACAGCCATTCTTTTTCCGTGAGCACTTGTTCCCGTTCAATTTCCGCGCGCAGCGCCTTGCGTTTCCTGGAGTCGTGGCTGTGCTGCAGGAGCCGCTCCGTGAACCGGATGATGTTCAGGTAGTTTTTTCGGTGGTAGCCCAGCACCTTTTTGCGGTGGATGTAATTGCGCATGGCATCGAGGTGCGAGTGCAGCAGGTCGTATTCATCGAGCACAAAATAGGTTTTCAGCAGCAGGGTTTTAGCGGCCAGGTGGAGCAGGGGATCGTTGTAGTTCGCTTTTTGCAGCAGCGTCAGCACTGAATCGAAGCGGTGGCGGGCATACTCCAGCCGTGCGAGGTTGAAACTCAGCGAGCTCTCGCGGTATTGGCGCTCCAGGTGTTGGTTGTAGCGGTGGATAAAGTTTTCGACCCAGTCCAGTTCGCCACAGCGCAAGCCGGACGCTACGATATTGTGGTAGGTAAAACGCGAGAGCACGCCGTTTCCGATCAGGCTGCCGGCCTCCAGCGCCCGGCGGTACAGGTTCAGCAATTCGTGCTCCATTTCCCGGGCGCCGCTGTTGGCCCGCCGGATGCAGTGATTGATGGCAAACATGTAAAACTCCCGCCGCTCCACTTCGGAGAACAGTGTTTGCGTAGCCTCCATTTTTTTCAGAAAAGCGTGGTAGTACGCGCTGTCGTCGCCGTGTTGCAACATTCGTATGGCCGACAGATACGTGGAAATACCCGGTTGTTCTGCCCACTCCGGCGCTTCTGCCAAAGCGATCACGCTCCGGCGCAACGCGGCTTCCGAGTCGGACCGGTAGACGTTTTTTTGCGACAACTCCAGACAGATCAGGCGCAAGCGGGAGGTCAGGTAGTGCGCGTCGATGCTTCGCGCGAGATCGCGCAGGGGCGCCGTTTCAGCGGGATTTTTCCGCAGGGCGGTTTCGTGTTGCTCGAACTGGTAGAGCCGCTGCAGGGCATAGTAGTTTTCGTTGCGGCAGGGTTGGGCATGCAGATCGCGCTCAAAGGCGCGCATGGTGCGTTCGTATTGCTCCATCAGTCCGCGATCCCGGTAAGCGGCTGCCAGCCGGATGCGGCTTTCCGGGGCTTTTTCCTGCATATCCTCTACCAACAGGAACGTTTCCAATAGCCGGTTCAGGTAACTCATCAGCAGGCGCATACGGGTGTCGTCATATAATTCGGAAGGATGCAGGGCTGCCCAGGCCCCGGCCTTGTCCGCGCGTTTTTCGGCACAAAAAAAATCGAACAGCCGGAGCAGGTCGGCGCGCAGGTTGAAGTAGGGGGATTCGAGGAAGCGCCGGGCATCCCGGCGTTCCACCGCGCTCAGGGACTGAACCAGGCGATATACGTTGTTCCGATCCACGTTTTTTTATTTTGGTAAAAATAAATTTTACTCTACAAACAAGATATAAAGTAGATACAAAAACCGTGCTTTATTTTTCCTAAAGCAATTTTTCCTGCCAAATTGAACAATAAAAACTGCTCTACAAAACCTGAAATTTGATTTTTGCCGGTACAGGGGCTCCCCGCACTTTTGTATCGTCGAATCAAATCGTGTTCGACCACGTCTCCCCCGGGGTTCTCTTCTTTCTGCTCACAAACAGTTTCAATCCGCATCATGAAAAATTTGACATCCCTGCAATCCCCAAACCGAACGGTGCTGCGACTGCTGATATTTGCCTTGTTTTGCTGCGGGGCAAGCCGCCTTGGCGCCCAGTGCAACAACGATGTAACGCCGCCGGTACCCGTATGCGCCAACCCGCTCGAAAAGCCGGTTCAATTGTACGAACCCACTTCCGTTCAGGCCACCGAATTTGATGCCGGCAGTTCCGACAACTGTACACCGGGCGCCTTGCTGCAGTATTTTATTGAAACCGGCAATACACCTTCGCCGGCGCCGCCGCCCATTACGACGCTCGTGTATCCGGAAGGCCAAACAGGCCAGTATCCCGTTGTGCTGTGGGTGGTGGACAGCTCCGGCAACGCGTCGAATTGCACGACGACCCTGAGCCTGACGCCCTGCGCCAATTCCGCGCCCGCAATCGCCTGCAACGACCATATCACCGTACAGTTGGGCGTCAACGGCACGGCCCTCATCACCCCCGGCACGATGCTCGAAGGTGGACCGTACTGCCCTGATTTTGAGTACAAAATCCGTTTTCTGCCCAACGGGGCACATACCCCGAGTATCACCGTAGGCGCTGCCGATGTGGGCACGAAAACCATGCAAGTGTCCAGATTTCAAAACGGCAACCCGCTCGTTTCCTGCTGGGGCAACGTTACCATCACCGGTTCCTGTACGCCCGACGTGACCGTGCCAACGGCCGTTTGTGATGAAACTATCCAACTGACCATCGATACGACGCTGGGCAGCACGGCCATCCTGGAAGCGAATATGCTCGACGACGGCTCTTTCGACAACTGTACGCCCGCCGGCGACCTGACCTTTCTCGTCAGTCTGGATTTCCCCGGTAATCCGACCCCCGAACTGGAGTTCGACGTGCTTGGATCCTACAACGTGTATCTGTTGGTAGCCGATCAGGCCGGCAACCAAAACTTCTGCGTCGCGGAAGTGGAGATCATCCAAACACCCGGACACCTGATTCAGGGCATTGTATTTATTGATGGCAATTCGGACTGCGAGCGGCAACCCGGTTCCGAGGCAGGACTGTCGGGTTGGGAGGTACGGGCCGTTGCGCAAAGCAACGGAGCGGTGTTTGTTGGAAGCACCGACGCATCGGGGCACTACAAAATATCGGTGCCTCTGGCCGAATCTGCCTTCGACGTGTCGCTGGCCGCGCCGTTCAACTATGGCGGCGACTCTTGTGCGACCACTTATGCGGCCGTCTTCACCAACCCGACCCAATCGGAGGAAGTGGTACAGGATATTTCGGTGCAACTGGACGCCGGGTGCCCGCTGCTTTACGTGGATTTGGCTACGCCTAAAATTCGTCCGTGTTTTCCGGGGGTATATTTTGTCCGTTTTGCCAACCTGAGCGCCTCGGCCATAGACGACACCTATGTGGATGTGACGCTGGATGATGCCCTGCAGTTCCAGGGCAGTTCGCTCCCCGAAACCGATCTGGGCAACCAGGCGTACCGGTTCCAGACCGGCGACCTTGCGCCCGGGCAGAGCGGCTGGTTTACCATCGTATTTTTCACGGGCTGCGAAGCGAATCCCGGCGCCACGCATTGCACGGAGGCGCATATTTTCCCGGATACGATCTGCCCGGAGAACCCGCAGTGGACGGGCGCCGATGTGGAAGTGGATGCCGTGTGTGACAACGACAGCATTTATTTCTCCATAAAAAACAAGGGCTCCGGCCCCAACGCCGGCTTACTGAATTACATCGTGGTGGAAGACGTGCTCATGCGCAGCGGCAACACCTTCCAGTTGAATCCCGGTCAAACGATGCCGCTCGACCCGATACCGGCTAACGGCGCAACATTCCGCCTGCAGGCCGAGCAGGAGCCGGGCCACCCCTATGGCGGCGTGCAAGCCGTGGCCGTGGAAGGTTGCGGCGGATTCACGCCGGGCATGGTTACGCTCTTCCCGCTCAATCCCGCCAACCCCTTCGTGGCCCTCGATTGCCGCCAAAACGTGTCATCTTACGACCCCAACGACAAGCAGGCGCTGCCGCTCGGATACGGGACCCAGCAATTCATAGCCAGGAACACTGAGCTGGACTACACCATCCGGTTCCAGAACACGGGTACTGACACGGCCTACACCGCGGTGTTGCTCGACACCCTTTCGCCTGCCCTGGCCGCCCGGAAAATCCGGCCGGGAGCATCCAGCCACCCCTACCGGTTTGAACTACTAGACGGGCACATCGCGAAATTCGTGTTTGAAAACATTCTGTTGCCTGACAGCAACGTCAACCTCGCCGGGTCGGAGGGTTTCGTTCAGTTCCGCATTCCGCAACTACCCGGCAACCCGGACGACACGCGTATCGAAAACACGGCTGCGATCTACTTCGATGTTAATCCGCCGGTCATCACCAACACGGTCCGGCATACCGTGGGCGCCAATTTTATCACCACTTCCACGTCTTACACGGATCCCGCCCGCGGTCCACTGCGGGTGTATCCGAATCCTGCCGCTTCGATCGTGTATTTTGCCTCGGAAGAAATACCCGGCGAACGCCTGAATCTGTCGGTTACCGACGCCCTGGGCCGCGAAGTGCGGCAGGTTTCTGTCAGCCAGTTGCCCATTGCGCTCGATTGCAGTGATCTGCCGGCGGGTACGTACTTTTTCCGGATCAATGCTGCCGGCGCGCGGACGGTTTGGGCGGGTACGCTGATGGTGCGGTAGTGGTTAAAACGGTTTTTGTGCCGCGGCCAGCGCCGTTTCCAGCCCCTCTGCAATCGCCCTTTTGGCGTCGAGTTCCGCCGCCAGTTTGGCGCCGCCGATCAGGTGTACGCGGATGCCTGCCTGTTCGAGGGGGGCTTGCAGTTCGCGCAGGGGCTCCTGTCCGGCGCAGATGATCACGTGATCCACGTCCAGCACTATCGGTTTTCCTTTTACGCTCAGGTGCAGGCCGGCATCGTCTATTTTTTGGTATTGCACGTCGTTCCACATCTGCACGCCCCGGTTCTTCAGGGTCAGGCGGTGGGCCCAGCCGGTGGTTTTGCCGAGGCGTTCGCCGATTTTGTTTTTGGAGCGCTGCAGCAGCCATACCTGCCGGGGCGACGGCGACTGCACCGGGTTCTTCAGGCCGCCGCGTTGTTGGTACGCCGTGTCGACGCCCCATTCATCGAGGTAAGCGTCTGTGGGAGAAGCATGAGCAGCGCCGGGGCTTGTTAAAAACGCCGCCACGTCGAAACCGATGCCCCCTGCGCCGATGATCGCTACCTTTTTACCCGCTGGTTTGTCATGCAACAACACATCGATGTACGACAGTACTTTGGGGTGTCCGATCCCTTCGATGGCAGGGGTGCGCGGCGTAATGCCCGTGGCCAATACCACTTCTTTGAATCCCCCGGCAATTAAACTTTCCACCGTGGCGCGGGTATTCAGGTGTAGGTGAACGCCCGTTTTTTCAAGGAGGTGACTGAAATAACGCAGCGTTTCTGCAAATTCCTCCTTGCCCGGAATTTTTTTGGCCATGTTGAACTGTCCGCCGATGATGCCGGAGGCTTCAAACAAATGCGTTTCAAAACCCAGGGCGGCCAGTTCGGTGGCGCAGGATAGCCCGGCGGGGCCAGCGCCGATAACGGCGATTGCGGATTGTCCCGAGACCTCGGGACGGATTACGGATTGCGGATTACGGATTGCGGATTGAGTCGGAGGCTCGGGATAATCCGTAATCCGCAATCCGTAATCCGTAATCCCTACTCCGTAATCCGCAATTTCAGGCAGAACCGTTTCCTTGCAGGCCCTCGGATTGACGAGGCAGGAAGCGGTTTTGCCCTTGAAAATCTGGTCGAGACAGGCCTGGTTGCAGGCGATACAGGTGTTGATCTCGTGGGCGCGTTGTTCGAAGGCTTTGCGGGCGAAACCGGGGTCGGCCAGCAGGGGGCGGGCCATGCTGACCATGTCGGCGTCGCCGGCGGTGAGGATGGCTTCGGCGGTTTCGGGGGTATTGATTCGGTTGGTAGTGATGAGCGGTATGCCGATATGCGGTTTCAGGCGTTTGGTCACCCAGCTGAAAGCGCCGCGCGGCACCATGGTGGCGATGGTGGGGATTCGCGCCTCGTGCCAGCCGATGCCGGTGTTAATCAGGGTGACGCCGGTTTGTTCGAGGGCCTGGGCCAGGGCAACCACTTCCTCCCAGGCGCTGCCCTCCTCCACGAGGTCGAGCATCGACACGCGGAAAATGACAATGAAATCTTTTCCTGCCTTTTCGCGCACGGCGCGCATGATCTCCAGCGGAAAACGGATGCGGTTGTCGAAGGCGCCGCCCCATTCGTCGCGGCGATGGTTGGTGCGGGGAGCGATAAATTCATTGATCAAATACCCTTCGCTGCCCATGATCTCGACGCCGTCGTAGCCGGCTTCGCGGGCCAGGGCGGCCGCGCGGGCAAAATCGCCGATCGTGGCCCGGATCAGGCGCGGGCTCATTTCCCAGGGCCGGAATGGCGAAATACGCGAACGCAGGGGGCTGGGCGCTACCAGCAGCGGGTGCATGGAATAACGGCCGGCGTGCAGGATTTGCAGGCATATTTTCCCGTCTTCGCCGTGCACGGCCGAGGTAACTAACCGGTGTTTTTTTACCTCCCGGGCCGAGGTCAGTTTGGCGCCGAACGGCGCCAGCCAACCCTGCCGGTTCGGGGCGACACCGCCCGTAACCATCAGGCCCGTACCGCCGCGCGCGCGGGCGGCAAAATAAGCCGCCAAACGCCGGAGATCGCCTTTCTCTTCCTCCAGGCCGGTGTGCATCGAACCCATGAGAATGCGGTTTTTGATCGTGGTAAATCCCAGATCAAGGGGTGTGAACAGGTGTGGATACAGGGGATGCACAATCAGGAAGATGTTTAGCGGTTATATTCCAAAATCGACCCTTGACAGAATAGTCTGACCCACACAGCGGCCCGTTTTCAGGCCTTCTTCGCAGGCGCGCCGGTAATGGACGCCGCCGAGAATACGGCTGAGCATTTGTTCTTCGCCTGCTGCCGTGAACGAAGAGAATACGCGCTCCGGCAATACGAAGGGGCCGCCATCGTGAGTGTAAAGCGGGCTGCCGAGGTGGGTTTTATCCACAAATCCCACTTCGCCAAAAATTTCACGCAGCACTATTGGCGCGGCGCCGCCCATAACGGAAGAGCCGGAAGTGTAATCCGGGTATGGCGGCGTGCCGATCAGGGGTTTCCAGGCCGGGTCGATCACTTCGCGGATATAGGTGACCGGGCGCAACAGAAAATATTTATATTTGGCAAACCAGCAGGCGCTGAATCCGTCGGCAGCTGCAAAACCGAGCAGGCAATAGGCCTTGGCGCTGACGGCAAGGTTGCTGCCCTCACGTTTGAGGAGTTGCTGGGCAATACTGATCCAATGGCAGGCCGGGCTGCAGGTGCGGCCCGGGCCGTTTTCCCAGTGATAAGCAATGGCCCGCTGTTCGATTGTTCTTTCCACGTCGTACACCTCTTTCGCTTCGCGATAAAAATCGCCGGCCGGGTCTTCCGAATAAGGAAACGGCGGGGCCGGCTCACAGGCCTGGGCATTGTCGGTCACAAAAGTGCGCACGGTACTCCAAAGCGGTTCCACCGGCGTTTGGCCCAGCGTATTGGCATCCCAATACCATTTGTGCGAGTCGTCCCGCTTGGGAATGACCGGTACGATATTGCGGATCAGCTCCCGTCCGTCTTTCCGGACACGTTCCACGATGCGCTGACCGATCCGGACGCCGAGGTCTTTGGAATCGTGGCGCTCCTGTTCGCTGAGCCCTTTTTGCATCATTTCCGTTTCCTGCAGGGAAGCCAGCACATCCACCTGGCTGCGTTGGGCATTGCTGATATTGTCTATCACTTCGGGGAAAACAGTTCGCATGGCCGCGCAAAGGACAATCCCCCAATCATAAACCCTGCTGTCGTCGATTGGCGCCGGGGCGGCATAATCGTTGATCTGCCCGGCCATACTTTTGCCCGATCCGAGGCCGCGGCACACCGATTCCCAGGCGGTAAGGCCCAGGTATCCGTAGATACGGGCGGCGTGCGCGCCGTAGAGATAATTGTCTTTGATCATTTGATACCCCAGTTCCATCCACTCGTGGGCCAGGCGGCCTTCGTATTCCGTCGATTTATAGGTGAGCGCGCGTGTCAGCAGGGTATCCTCGGTTTTATCACAGCCAAATGGGATGACAAAAAGCGCCGATGCAAGAAGCGTGAAAATTTTTTTCATTGTTCCGCCAGTGTTCATTGGATTAAACGATGCGCAAAATTAACAAAACAATCCATTTGGCAGCGACAAACGGAAATGTCAGCCGAAAGGCAAAAGCAGGCAGAATTTGGTACGGAAATTGCCGCTCATAGTATTTTGAATAATACTCGTATGACTATTCCTGCCGTAAAATCCCTGAATGTATTGATCGCCGACGGTCATCCGATTTTTGTCGAAGGCTTGCGAAACGTCCTGACAGTGCCTGCTTCGCGATTTCAGTTTCAACTGAAAGGCGTGGTGCAGCAGGAAAACGGCATTACCGAACTGTTGAAATTGTTTCCTGTCGATTTGTTGCTGATGGATATGAATCTGTCGGACGGCGAAGGACTTAAGCAATTGTCCGTTTTCAAAAAAAATTATCCGAACCTGCGCGTGCTGGTGTTCACGCTTTTCGACGACGCCCGCCTGGTAAAGGCCGCGTTCCGGGCCGGCGCCGACGGTCTTTTGCTCAAATCTACTTCGAGAGATGAATTGCTTCGCGCCATAGAAGACGTTATGACCGGCAAAACCTTTGTCGGCAAAGGCATATCCCTGACCGACCGCGGTGTAGTGAGTAACGGCAGCGACGGGGCTCTGCCCGAAAGCCGTTTTGCCCGCAAATTCGGCCTCACCCGCCGCGAAATCGAAGTCATGCGCTACATCGGCCAGGTATTGAACAACAAGGCCATCGCTGAAAAACTCTTTATCAGCGACCAGACCGTCAGCGTACACCGCAAAAACATCATGCGCAAACTGGGTGTGAACAACACCGCCAGCCTGATCAAAATCGCATTTGAGAACAATCTGGTTTAAAAGGTTAACGGGTTTCGGGTTGACGGGTTTCGGGTTCTTATGCTCTTGGATGCCCTTCATAGGTAAGCCAAGGGCATAAGAACCCGAAACCCGTCAACCCGAAACCCGTTAACCTTTGTTAAATTACCCTCTCACAGGTAATTTTTTTTAATTTGAGGCACTGTTTTTGTGGAACCTTGATTCGCCCGTGCAACCGTGTTAAATTTTTATGATTGCAGGTGAATTGCGTTTCTTTGCAGGGTCGAAACCAAACATCATTCATGACCGACGATAATCCATACTTGTTTAGTAAACAACATTGTTTAATTAAAATTTTTTTCTAATCTCTCATGACACTATCAAACTTTACAAAGGCTTCCAAGGTGTGGAATTACCTGCTGGCCATGGCGCTTGTCCTCACGGTCAATGCCGCGGCTTCGGGCCAATGCACCCTCGTCTGCAATAACCTGGTTCAAATATCCCTGGATCAGGACTGCACCGTGGAAATCCAGCCTGACATGATCCTGGAGGGCGGCGGCTGCCCGAACGGCAACCTCGTCGTTGAAATGAAAATCAACGGCGCCTGGGTTCCGGCCATTGTCAACAGCAGTCACATCAACCAGACCATTCAGGTACGGGTACGCGACCTGAACTCCGGCAACAACTGCTGGGGTTACATGCACATTGAGGACAAACTGGCGCCTCAACTCATTTGCACCGATTTGCAACTCTCCTGCGCGCTGACCAATTACGCGCCCGACTATCTGCTCAACACACTGGATATCGACGATGCATATCCGGAAGTCAACGAAAATTGCGGCAACTATACCCTGCAATACATCGACACCTACTACGACCTGAACTGCGCCGACGTCATCAACGGCCAGCAGGATGTCAGCGCATACGTGAAACGCGTATGGACGGCTATCGACCAAAGCGGCAACCAGGCCAGCTGCACGCAATACCTGTATTTCAAACGTATCCACGTGGGCGAGGTACTTTTCCCCTCCGACGTGACGGTTTCCTGCGAAAGCCCGAATACCGATCCCTCGACCACGGGCGCTCCTTATGTGATTCGTTTTGGGCAAACGTTCAGGTTCTATCCGCAAAACTCGTTCTGCGAACTGAACGTGGCATACTCCGACCAGATATTGCCGGTTTGCGACGGTACGCATAAAATTCTGCGTACCTGGACCGTGTACGACTGGTGCCTGCCCACGTCGCCGTTCCCCCCAACCACCAATCCGTTGTACTACATCCAGGTGATCAAGGTGCAGGACAGCACGGGGCCAGAGATCGCCTGCCCCGATAATATCACCGTGGGCACCAATCCTTTCGATTGCGAAAAGGACCTGGACCTGCCCGATGTGATCATTGAAGACGCCTGCTCGCGTATTAAATCGATCAAAGCCGTATACTCCATCAACGGTGTCGGCAAAACCGTGAACGGTACGCTGACGACTTTCCCCGGCAACAATCTCTGGCACCCGGATACCCTGGGTAATTTGGGTTATGCCAACGACCTGCCGATCGGTGAAACGCTGATGACCTACATCGTGGAAGACGATTGCGGCAACACCAGCACCTGCCAGTTCATTATCACCGTGGAAGACGACACGCCGCCGGCTGCCGTATGTGACGAATTCACGCAGGTTTCCCTCGGCGTCAACGGCATGATTTTCGTCAACGCTTCTACTTTCGACGACGGCTCGTACGACAACTGCTCGCAGGTGTACTTCAAAGTCCGCCGCATGGACCCCAACGGCTGCCAACCCAGCAACCGCTTCTACGACCAGGTTAAATTCTGCTGCGAAGACATCGGCGACACCATCACCGTGGTATTTCGCGTGTACGACGTACCGGTACAAGCCGGCGAAGTAGACCTCGACTACGAAGAATGGAACGCCAACGACTGCATGGTGCAGGTGTTCGTAGACGACAAACTCAAACCCACGTGCACCCCGCCGGCGCACGTAACCGTTTCCTGCGAAAACTTCGACCCCAGCCTCTGGGCCTACGGCATGGCCACGGCTACCGACAACTGCTGCATCGATACCGTCACGGCCACGGCCAACTACACGCAGTTCGACACGGTTTGCAATAAAGGTACCATCACCCGCACCTTCCGCGCCATCGACTGCGGCGGCCAAAGTACCACCTGCACCCAGCGCATCATCGTAAACTATAAACAAAACTACTTCCTGCGTTTCCCGAACGACGTCATCGTGACCGTTTGTGACGGCACCGGCAACTACGGCGCGCCGGTATTCTTCGGTCAGGATTGCGAACTGCTCGGCGTTTCTTTCCAGGATCAGGTATTCACCGTGGTACCCGACGCCTGCTATAAAATAGAACGCACCTGGACCATCATCAACTGGTGCACCTACGACCCGAACGCCGGCTGCATCGAAGTGCCCAATCCGAACCCGAATGCGATTACCAACCACCCGACGAACCTGACCGGACCGACCGTTTCGCCTGCCGGAACGCCGGCCCCCTGGGCGCCATCGGTGGTTGCCGTGAATCCGGGCGCCACGCCCACGAACTATTCCATATTCTGGAATGCCAACGCCAACTGCTACAAATACAAGCAGATCATCAAAGTGATCGATACGCAGAAACCCATCGTGGAAAACTGCCCGGCCAGCCCGGTCGAAATCTGCGACCTGACGCCTAACGATCCGCAATTGTGGAACGAAATGTACTGGTACGACGCCGGCATCAACAGCCACGACCTGTGCGAAGGCCCGACCGATCTGTCCATCACGGCTACCGATCTCTGCTCGGGCTCGAATATCAACATTCGCTACCTGCTGTTCCTCGACCTCGACGGCGACGGCGATATGGAAACCGTGGTAAGCAGCACCAACCTGCCTGGCTACAACACCGTTTTCTTCGGCAATGCAGCCAACCCGAACTTCATCGGCGGCACGGCCCGCCAGTTCGACGAGCGTCCGGTACTGCCCAACCAGAAATACGGCTTTGCCTTGCAAACTACCGTTAACGGCAACAAAAAAGTGGCCAGCGTACGCTGGAACACCCAGCAACAACAAAACACCTACCTCGTTCCGGAACTGCCCTACGGCACGCACAAAATCAAATGGATCGTGGACGACGGTTGCGGCAACGAACAGATCTGCGAATACACCTTCGTAGTAAAAGATTGCAAAAAACCGACCGTGGTGTGCATCAACGGCCTGAGTGTCAACATTATGCCGACCGGTATGATCACGCTGTGGGCTTCCGACTTCCTGCAATACACCGAGGACAACTGTACGCCTTCGGGCCAGCTGAAGATCGGCATCCGCAAATCGGGCACGGGTACGGGTTTCCCGACCAACCCCGACGGCACGCCGCAAACCGGCGTAACCTTTACTTGCGACGAATTGGGCACCCAACTGGTGGAACTCTGGTCGGTTGACATCGCCGGCAATGCCGACTACTGCGAAACCTACGTCATCGTGCAGGATAACATGGGCGTTTGCGGACCGACCGGCTCGCAGGCCACCGTGGCCGGCGCCCTGAAAACGGAAACCGATAAAGGCCTCATGGACGGTCACGTAGCCCTGCAGGGCACGCCGCCCAACGGTCTGCCGCCGGTATCCATGTTTGATATGTCGGACAACGACGGTCTGTACGTGTTCAGCAATGCCGTGCCGCTGGCTTCCAACTACGAGGTGACGCCCACGAAAGACGACGATCCGCTCAACGGCGTGACCACCTTCGACCTGGTGATCATCAACAAACACATCCTGGGCCTCGAACCCATGACCAGCCCCTACAAGATGATCGCCGCCGACGCCAACAACAGCCGCTCGATCACCACCTTCGACATCGTGGAACTGCGCAAACTGATCCTCGGCCTGCACGACGAACTGCCCGCCAACAGCAGCTGGCGATTCGTGGATAAGGCCTACCAGTTCCCCAACCCGTCGAACCCCTTCCAGGAAGTGTTCCCGGAAACGAAATCGGTGGCCAACATACAGATCAACCACTTCGCCGACGACTTCGTAGCCGTTAAAATAGGCGACGTGAACGGCTCCGCCGCGGCCAACCTCACCGACAACGCCTCCGACCGCTCCGCCGGTACGGCCTTCTTCGACGTGGCCGACCAAAACGTTCAGGCCGGTGAAAACGTGACCGTACGCTTCAAAGCCGCCCAACAACTGGCCGGCTACCAGTTCACGCTGAGCTTCAACGGCCTGCAGGTGGAAGAAGTGCTGCCGGGTGAAAACATGACAACCGGTAACTTCGGTGTGTTCGCCGATGCCGTCACTGCCTCCGTGGACGGCAACGCCGGCGAATTCGCGATCCGCTTCCGCACCATGAAAAACGGTGCGCTGAGCCAAATGCTGAGCGCCGGCAGTCGCATCACCAAAGCGGAAGCCTATAACGCACAAGGCGAAAACCTGAACGTGGCGTTCCGTTTCAACGGCGCCAACGGCACGGTGCTGGCAGGCGAGGGCTTCGAACTGATGCAAAACACGCCGAACCCTGTAGCCAGCACGACCAATATCGTATTCAACCTGCCCGAAGCCGGCACGGCCACGCTGACCCTCAGCAACGCCGAAGGCCGCGTGATCAAAGTGGTAAAAGGCGACTACGCCAAGGGCCTGAACAACGTGACGCTGCAAAAAAGCGACCTCGTGCCGGGTATCCTCTTCTATCAACTCGATTCGAAAGGCAACAGCGCGGTGAAGAAGATGATTGTAACGGAATAAGTTTTGAGTTAAGCAAAACGGGTTGCCCTACATAACTCAAAACTCAAAACTTTAAAACGGGTAGCGTTCTTCGGAATGCTACCCGTTTTTTGATTATCAATCGCGCAAGCGGTTTAATTTGGCATCTGCAATTATCAAGTCACTTATGAGACCTCGGATGTTAATTATTTAAAACTTTTTATTTTT
>CALEYM010000343.1 GCA_937926185.1 uncultured Bacteroidota bacterium
AAAAGTCAAATTTGAAAAGTGTGAAATTACCCCCTTACCACCACAAACGCCAGATACCCCAGATACGACAGCAAAAAAACTATTCCCTCCACGCGTTTAATGACCATGCGCCGCCCGATGATCAGCGCCAGAAAGATCAGGCAGGTCGAAGCGATCACTACCAGGATGTCCACGTTGGACGCAACGTTAAAAGGCAGGGGGCGAATGACGGCGCTGACACCGAGTATCCACAACAAATTGAAGATATTGGAACCGATGGCATTGCCCACGGCAATATCGGTGTTCCTTTTCAGGGCAGCCATGACGGAGGTCACCAGCTCGGGCAGGGAAGTACCCAACGCCACCACCGTCAGTCCGATAAAGGTTTCGCTCATGCCATACAGGCCGGCAATGTAAACGGCGCCGTCCACCACCCATTTTCCGCCGAGGAACAAACTGCCCATGCCTGCCGCGATAAAAAGCAGGCTTTTACCTGTATGGGACTGATTGGCAGTCGCGGGCGAATCCGTTTTCTTCTGTTGATCCTCGCGGGCTATCATGGCAATATAGATCATGAACAGCAAAAAGAAAAACAACACGATCAGCCCGTCGCCCCGGCTGATGATCAATTCTTTTTCCGGTTCGTACCCCAGTGAAGAGTTGGCCAGGAAGCCGATCAGCAGCGCGGCTGCCAGCGAGAACGGGAGTTCCGACAGGATGGTGTTGCGGTGTACGGGCAAATCGCAGATAAGGGCCGTAACGCCGAGGATCAGGAGGATGTTGGCGATATTGCTGCCCAGCACGTTGCCGGTTGCCAGACCCGAACTGCCACTCATGCTGGCAATAATACTGATGATGAGCTCGGGCAGGGAAGTGCCCATGGAAACGATAGTGAGGCCGATGATCAGATCGGAAACGCCGAAGCGGGAAGCTATGGCAGTGGCGCCGGTCACTAACCATTCCGCTCCTTTGATGAGCAGAACAAAACCGGTTAAGAGCAGGAGATATTCCACGGCAATTAATTTCTATATTTCTTTGACTACGGGCGAAGGTCGTAATTGTCTGCGAAACCGGGCCGTATTCCCGCTTGATGTTTACTTCCCAAAGGTCTGTTTTTAAGCATTAACGCGTATTATTGCGCTCAAATGCAACACGCCGCCACCACCGAAGAAGCGCTGCTCTATCTCTTTCTCGCCGCCGCACTGGGGTCGTTTACCGGCAATTTCAAATGGCGCGGCAACAGCCTGGGCGTGGCGGCTATTTTGTTTGTGGGCCTGGCCATCGGCGCCATGAAACCGGAAGTACGCATACCCGATGTGATCAAATTGCTGGGCCTGGCCATTTTTGTGTACAGCATTGGGCTGAGCTCCGGACCGGCATTTTTCCAGTCGTTTAAAACCCGCGGGGCGTCCAACCTGCTGCTCGCGGTACTGGTGCTCAGCCTGCTGTCGGTACTGATCGGCGCCCTGTCGTTTGCCTTCGGCTTCGACGCGTCGGCGGCGGCGGGCATGCTGGCGGGTATCACCACCAACACCCCTGCCCTCGCCGGCCTGCTCGACGCCATCCAGGCTCATCCCGGCGCTGAAAACGACCCAATGTCGGACAACGCGGTGGTGGGGTATTCCATATCGTACCCCATGGGCGTACTGGGCCTGATGATCGCGGTGGCCCTGATGCGCCGCCTGTTGCGGGTGGATTATACCGCCGAAGCGGAGGAACTGAGCCGCGAATTCCCGACCGGACAACCGATCGTGCATCAGACATTTTCCATCGCCAATCCCTCGGTTGCCGGTATCAGCCTTCGCGAACTGAAAAAACAACACCGGTTGCAGGTCATTTTCGGGCGGATGCGCCGCGACGGAACCGATTCCCTGTGCCACTGGGAAACCACCTTCGAGCCGGGCGATCTGGTGTCTGTAACAGGCCATTCCGAAGAAGTGGCCCGCGCCGGCGCCTTACTTGGGCAATTGGCAGACGAAGACCTGGCCGGCTACCACAAAGTATTTGCCCTGCGGCGCATGTTTGTGTCCAACCCCAAAGTGGCGGGCAAAACCATCGCCACGCTCAACCTGGCCGAGTTGTACCCCGTGGTACTCACCCGCATCCGCCATGGCGACACCGACATGCTGGTAGGCCCCGACACCGTACTCGAACTCGGCGACCGAATCCGCGTGCTGGCCCGGGAAGAAGATATGAAACATATCGAGAAAATCTTCGGCGACTCCTACGAACAACTCAGCCATATCGACCTGCTTTCCTTCGGCCTCGGCATGGGCCTGGGTATCCTGATAGGCTCCATCGAAATGACCCTGCCCGGCGGAATTTTGTTCAGCCTCGGTTTTGCCGGCGGCCCCCTGCTGGCCGGCCTGGCCTTGTCGTACATCCGCCGCTCCGGCCCCATCCTCTGGACGCTGCCCTATTCGGCCAATCTCACCCTCCGGCAAATCGGCCTGATCCTGATGCTGGCCGCCATCGGCATCAACTCCGGCGCCGCGTTTTTGTCTACCATGCTCAGCCCCGCGGGGCCGCTGATGTTCCTGTCGTCCGCCATTGTCAGCGTGCTGGGCAGCGTGCTGATCCTGTGGGCCGGCTATAAATGGCTGCACATTCCCTACGCGCTGCTGAGCGGCATGATCAGCCACCACCCGGCCAACCTGGATTTTGCCAACAACCAGGCCGGCAATAAAATCCCCACTTATGGCTATGCGCTGGTGTATCCGCTGTTGCTGATTGGAAAGATTGTATTCGTGCAGATGTTGTGGCAATTGCTGAAAATGTAGCCTTCGGGCAGGCCGTCGTTGTTGTTGTCAGTGGAGTTGTCGATTATCGTTGGGAATATCGATTCGGGGAAATCCCCGATCACACTACCGGACATTTTGTTCTTCGGATGCCTACTCTAAACGGAAAATATCCAGTAGTGTGATCCCCGACATACTCTAAATCCAAACAATTATTTTCGGCAAAGTATTTATCACGTTATGAGTCAAAATTGCCATAAGAATACTGCCACTTTTGATTGTCATCCAACACAATAATAACGCAACTAAAAATACATTAATAAACTCAAACCAATTTTGATAAAAATTCCAGTTGTTATCTATTTGAAAAGAGTGGGTTAGTCCGAATAAAATTGAAGTGATTAATAATGACGGATTTCCCAGGCTG
>CALEYM010000344.1 GCA_937926185.1 uncultured Bacteroidota bacterium
CAGCACCACTTGCTTTAGTTTGGGTTTTGTGAAAATCAACGCGCTGGCAACTTTTGAATCGGAAGCCAGGGGAATCAATTCGAGGCATGTAACATTGTGCTCGATACCTTCCACGCCGTCTACCGCATTGTTAAATTTGAAAAATTGCTGAATCGCTTCCTCATTGCCGGCAATGGCTTTTTTTAAAACATCCTTGTATTCGAAATTTGCCCAGTCGGCGGTTTTTAAAACACTTTTGGAAATGAATACGTTTTGTCCAAAAAGATGGAATGCAGGGGTTAAAAGAATGATAATCAGGCTATTAAAAACTCTTTTTTTCATGAGAAAACTAAGTTTTGTTGAAAAACACGGCAAAGATGCGGGTTTCGCGGGAGAGTTTCAGCAAATTCTGCCCGAAGCCAACTTTTTTTGTTGGCACGAAATTGTCTACTTTTGCGCGCCTTTTTCAAATCCATCTTAAATACCTAAACAAAAATTTTCATGGGACGCGCCTTTGAATTCCGCAAGGAACGTAAGTTTAAGCGCTGGGCCGGTATGGCCAAAACCTTCACCCGTATTGGCCGTGAAATCGCCATTGCAGTAAAATCGGGCGGGTCAAATCCGGACTATAACCCGCGCCTCCGGATGGCCATGCAAAACGCCAAGGCCGCCAACATGCCCAAAACCAACGTGGAAAATGCCATTAAAAAAGCTGCCGGGAAGGACGCCGAGAATTTTCAGGAAATCGTGTACGAAGGCTACGGGCCGCATGGCGTTGCCATCCTCGTGGAAACGGCTACCGACAATCCTACCCGCACCGTGGCCAATGTGCGGATGCACTTCGACCGGGGAGGCGGCGCGCTTGGGATGTCCGGAAGTGTGAGCTATATGTTCAATCACAAAGGCGTGTTCAAAATAGCGGCAGAAGGCCGCGACTGGGAGGCGCTCGAATTGGAACTGATCGATGCCGGGCTGGAAGAGATGAAACGGGAAGACGATGAAGTGGTGTTGTACACCGATTTCAAGGACTTTGGTTCCATGCAAAAGGCCCTGGAAGACCTGGGCATCGAACCTGCCAGCGCCCAGTTGGAGTGGATACCTGCCATGACCAAAAAATTGAGCGACTCCGAAGTGGAACAAGTCATTAAACTGATCGACCGGCTCGAAGAAGACGACGACGTGCTCAACGTATTCCATACGATGGATATGTCCGAATAACTTAACCCAATATCGTTAAGTTACTCTTCTTCTTCCTCCTTCCCCATTTGGGCCGGTTGTTCCTGGATAAAATTTTCAAAGGGGAAATTTGGATCCCACTTCCATAGGCCCTGTTCGAACTCCCGATGCATGAGGGCGACGTTGTCTTCGTGATATTTGAGTTGAACTTTAGGAAACTGGTACCGGCTCCAGAGCGAATCGACGTCGAATGGCACCCCGGTGGCGATACTTTCCCGCAGCGCGTAGATGTAGGCCAGGCTTTCGGTGCGCCGGTGCAGCCAGTCGGCTATGCTGAGCGCGGGGTCGCCGTGGCCGGGTACCAGGCGGGTGAACCAGTTGCGATCGTGTATTTGCGGCAACTTCTCCAGCGTCTGTTCGTAGGCCACGCTGCTGTGGTAGATAAATGGAAATTCAATATTCGACAAATAATCGCCTGCAATGCAGAGTCCTAATTGCCAGATGACAACGATCATGCTGTCGGCAGTGTGCCCGGGCGTTAGATAAAAAGCCATCCGCGTGTTGCCGTGCCGGTATTGCACGCCATCGCGATATACCATAAAATCGGCCGCGGGGTATTCCAGCGGGTAATGCCGGCGGATGTAATATTGTTGGTCGAATGCGACCATTTGTTCGAGGATGGCGTCTTTTTGCGGGTTGTTTATCAATGCCTCGGTAGTGAAAACTTTATCCGGCGCGAATGCCCGGTATCCGATCAGGTGGTCGTAGTCGGAGTGCGTAAAAATCAAAAAAACGGAACGATTTCCCTTGATGTAATCAACGTATTCCCGGATTTTGGCTACTTCGTGGGGTAACCAGGCGGGGTCTACCACCAATACGACATCGTCGGTTCTGACCACCGTGGAGTTGGTTTGAAACAATGTGCTTTGGAAAATAGTGACGTTCGGGTCTCGGTAAATAATGTTGTCCATCGCGGCTCTTTGAATGGTGAGTAAAGGGGGAAAAGATCAACTGGCAGGAAAACGCTACCTTTGCGGCGCTGTTTGGTTTTGGGCAAAAATAAAAAAACCATTCCCCCTGCCAAAATGCCAGCTCAAAAATGGGAAATATAGTTGCAATTGTCGGCCGGCCTAATGTCGGCAAATCTACGCTTTACAACCGTTTGGTCGGCGCCCGCGATGCGATCACGGATGACTTCTCAGGTGTAACACGCGACCGTAAATATGGTTTTTGCGAATGGAACGGCAAACGGTTTACGGTGGTGGACACCGGCGGATTCGTGCATGGTTCCAACGACGTATTCGAATCGGCCATTCGCGATCAGGCGCGTATCGCCATGGATGAAGCGGCCGTCATCCTGTTTATGACCGACGCGCAAACCGGCGTGACCGACCTCGACGAACAGCTGGCCAAGCTGCTGCGCCGGTCCGATAAACCGGTTATTCTGATCGTCAACAAGGTGGATAATTATCACAACGTACTGGATGCCAATGAGTTTTGGGGATTGGGCTTTGAAAATACGTTTTTTGTCGCTTCTGTCAGCGGCAGCGGCACCGGCGATCTGCTCGATGCCGTGGTGGAGCACATTCACAACGAACCTGAAGTGGAAAGCGATGTGCCGAAACTGGCCATTGTAGGCCGGCCCAATGTAGGCAAATCCTCCCTGACGAATGCGCTGCTCGGCGAAGAACGCAACATCGTCACCCCGGTAGCGGGTACCACACGCGACCCGATCCACTCCCGCTACAACAAGTTCGGAAAAGAATTTATTCTCATCGACACCGCCGGCATCCGGAAGAAGACGAAAGTGGAAGAAGACCTGGAGTTCTATTCCGTTATGCGCGCCATTCGCGCCGTGGAGGAAGCAGATGTATGCTTGCTGGTGCTGGACGCCACCCAGGGGATCGAGTCGCAGGACCTGAACATTCTCCGCCTGGCGCAAAAACGCCACAAGGGGGTGGTGATCCTGGTAAACAAATGGGATCTGGTGAAAAAAGAAACCAACACGGCGCGCGATTTTGAAAAGGCGATCAAAAACCGCATGGCCCCGTTCGACGACGTTCCGGTGCTGTTTATTTCCGCCCTGGAAAAACAACGCATCTTTCAGGCTGTTGAAACGGCGCTTGAAGTGTACGCCAACCGCACCCCGCGGATCAAAACGGCTGAACTGAATGATCTGATGCTCAAAATTATTGAAGAAACGCCTCCTCCTTCGGTAAAAGGCCGGTACCCGAAATTCAAGTATGTAACCCAGTTGCCCACGCATTTTCCCGCTTTTGCCTTTTTTGTGAACAATCCCAATTGGGTGCGGGATTCTTACATACAATTTCTGGAAAACCAGTTGCGCAAGCACTTTGACTTCACCGGGGTACCAATCGAAGTGTACATGCGGGCCAAGTAGGGTCGCATAGCATCGGATTGGACAGAATCCGGCAAATTATCTCCAACTAACCGGGGCGCTTCTCCAACGCGCCAAACGTTATCCGATAAATAAACACATATTATGAACCTGCGAATTTTCTGGTTTGCGCCACTTTTGGCGCTGGCTGCCTGCAAAGATGAGGCGGAACAAATACCGGCTTACCTGCGTGTAGAGCCATTCACGGTCAACGCCACCGGTGGCGCCGGCTGGCAAAAAATTACGGATGGGTGGGTTTACGTCAATAACCAACTCCTGGGCGGATTCACGCTGCCTGCCACCATTCCGGTATTGGCCGAAGGTGAAAGTCAGGTGCTGATCTTTCCCGGCGTCAAGGAGAACGGCCTGCAAAACACGCCTTCCGTTTATCCCTTTATGGAACGTTACGAAGTAGAAGCCATGTTGACCCCGGCGCAAACGACCGCGGTCAAACCGGTTACCAATTATGCCGCCAATGTCGTTTTCCCCTGGTCGGTCGAACGGGCGGCGTTCAACAGCACGTCCATTTTGCTTGAAGACCGCGATACCGATTCGCTCAGCACTTTTGAACTGACTACCGACGGGGCCTTTGAAGGGCGTTCGGTCAAGCTGTCGGTGGATACCGCCCATGCCGTTAATTACGTCGCGACCGAGCAACTGCCCGATCTGCCGCTGACCAATGCACAACCCGTGTGGCTGGAAATGCACTACAAAAACGATATTCCCTTTGAATTGTGGCTGTTGGGCTCCCAGGGCAATACCAGCGAATTACCTTCGGCGGTTTATCAGTTTGTTCCTTCTGAAAACTGGAATAAAATTTACCTGAACCTCACCCAATTTCTGATTGCCCTCAACCAGGATAAGTACCGCTTGCTTTTTCGTGTAAATTTGCCGCGGGATGACAAAGGAAATATTACCCAAAATTCAGGCGCCGTATTCCTCGATAACCTTCGCATCGTACACTTTTAGCCCCGGCTTTATTCACTAAAACAACAAAACCAGCTTTGTCGCGCACCATTCGTCAACGCGATACCTTCGTCTACGGCATAGCCGACTTCGTCATGGCTATGCTGGCCTGGATATTATTCTTTCTGCTGCGCAAAAAAGCGGAAGGCGCCGGGCTGCCGGCAGATTTGTGGCAAGACCCCAAACTTTTCCTGGGCGCGCTTATCATCCCCACGGGCTGGGTGCTGCTTTATGCCATTTTCGACCACTATATCGATATTTACCGGCTTTCCAGGCTCACCACGCTGACCCGCACTTTTTTCCTTTCCTTTCTGGGCATCCTTTTTTTGTTTTTTTCGCTGATACTGGATGACGTTGTACGGGATTACCGGACGTATTACCAATCTTTTTTTACCCTGTTTTCCCTGCATTTTTTACTGACGGCCACCTCCCGCATGGTATTGCTTACCCGCGCCAGCCGCCGACTGAAAGCCGGAAAGGTTTCCTTCAACACCTTGCTGGTAGGCGGAAACCAGAACGGCCTCGATCTCTATCTCGACATCAGCGGCAGAAAGAAGAGCCTGGGCAACAAGTTTATCGGCTATATCGATACAAACGGCGGACACCAATTACTGGGTCAACATCTAAAAAAACTGGGTACGCTCGACGATCTGGCCGCCATTATCCGGGATCATCAAATCGAAGAGGTAATTATTGCCATCGAGACCTCGGAACACAACCGTCTGCGGGAAATACTCAATACCTTGTTCGATTTTGGCGGGCAGGTACTGGTAAAGATCATCCCGGACATGTACGATATCCTGCTGGGTACGGTAAAAATGAACCACGTGTACGGCGCCGTTCTGATCGAGATACGGCAGGAATTGATGCCCAAGTGGCAGCGGGCCATTAAGCGCCTGCTCGATGTGGCGGTAAGTGCGGTCGTATTGATCCTGTTGTCGCCCCTGCTGTTGTATATCGCTGTTCGCGTCCGGCTTTCGTCGCCGGGGCCGGTTATTTTCCGACAGGAGCGGGTAGGCCTGCACGGCAAACCGTTTACCATTTATAAATTCCGCTCCATGTACGTGGATGCGGAGCGCGCCGGCCCGCAGCTGTCCACTGAAAACGACCCGCGTTGCACACCCTGGGGCGCCCTGATGCGCAAATGGCGGCTGGATGAAATCCCGAACTTCTGGAATGTCCTGTGCGGCGATATGTCCCTGGTGGGGCCCCGCCCCGAACGCCGGCATTTTATCGACCAGATCATTCAGCAAAATCCCCATTACCGCCACTTGCTCAAGGTGCGCCCGGGTATTACCTCCTGGGGCCAGGTGAAGTACGGCTATGCTTCCACGGTGCCCGAGATGCTGCAACGCCTGCGTTTCGACCTGCTTTACATCGAAAACATGTCGCTTGCCCTGGATTTTAAGATTATGTTTTACACTGCGCTGGTTCTATTGCAGGGGCGGGGGAAGTGATGCAGTGGGCAGCAAGCACAGTGACCCACTGCCTACTGCCCACTGCCTACTACCCGCTGCTCAATACCCCTGATTTTGCCGGATCAACCCGCCGGTCAGGTCTATTTCCGTTTGCGGGATAGGCAACAGCTCATGTTTGCCGGTGACGAAGTTTTTACCCGCGGCTTTCATTACCTGTTCGGCCCGGCCCCAGCGCAGCAGGTCGAACCAGCGGTGTTGTTCCATGGCCAGTTCCGATCTGCGTTCTTTGTAAATCCGCTCGCGCAACTGGCTCTGATCCGTAATGGTTACGTCCGGCAGAATAAAATTGTTGGTGCCGCGGGCGCGTTTGCGCACCTGGTTGAGGTAAACCAGCGCTTCGCCCGGCTTGCCGTTTTCGTTCAGCGCCTCGGCTGCCAGCAATAAAATGTCGGCATAGCGGAGGATGCGGATATTTCCCGGCCCGTTGTCCTGAAGGCCGGTATGCGCGGGCACCCAAGCCTTCTGGTTGTAGCGCTCATTCACGATTTCCGGATTGTCCTGCACTTGCGTGGTACCATCAGGAAGCACCTCGTTTACATAAATGACCGTGGCCTCGCGCCGGGGGTCGCCTACTTCATAAGATGCCACCAGGTTGTCGGAAGGCCGGTTGAAGCCCCAGCCCAAATTTGGAATACCGCGAACCCCCTGTATCATGTTGTAAGGCGTCGCGCCGGGGCCGGTGACGCCGTCGATAGGATCCAGCGCCGCGGCATTGATTTCAAAAACCGACTCCAAACCATTTTCGCCCACCCGAAGGAAATTGTCTGCATACCTGTTTAACAAACTGTAATGGCCGGAATTAATGATCTCCAGACAGTATTTTTCTGCATTTACAAAGTCTTTTTTCACCATGTACAATTTGGCTAAAATTCCTTTTGCGGCGCCTTTTGTTGCCCGGCCCAGGTTATATTTTTGTTGATTTCGGTAAATATCTACCTCGGGCAATGCATCTGCAGCGTCAAGCAGGTCTCTCTCAATTTGCGCGTATACTTCCTGAACGGGCTTGCGCTCCTGGTTGTAATACTCCTCGCCCCCGAGCGGTTCGGTAATGACCGGAATATCGCCAAACCATTGCACCAGCAGAAAATAGCTGTAGGCCCGCAGGAATTTGGCTTCGCCGATCAAGCGTTTTTTCAGGTCGGCGTCCATGTCCACATCCGGGAGTTTGAGTATGGCCAGGTTGGCCCGCGCGATGGCGTTGTAGTAGCCGCGCCATACGCCGGAAAAGTTGGTATTGGTGGCGTCGAAGGTGAAATCGTCAATTTCAAGCATATACACCGCGTCGGTTGGCGTAGAGCCCTTGTCCGCGTCGTCGCTGATAATGTCGGTGAGGCCGATCCAGGGAAAGGCGATGCAATCCCACTGCCGGAACTGGTGGTAAATGGCATTTACGGCGTAGGTCGCCTGATCGGCGTTCTCAAAAAAGGTGTCGAAAGTCGCATCGCCGAGCGGCTTGCGATCGAGAAAGTCTTTCTGGCAGGCATTCGTTGCCAGCAGGAGGAAAAGCGCCGGCAGCAAAAGTTTGTTTTTGAAAAAAATCTGTGCTTTCATATCTGTGCAGATTTATTTTTTAAAAAAGAGGGGTTAAAAGGTCACTTCAAGGCCGGCCTGATACGATTTGGTTATCGGGTATCCGATATTGTCCAAACCAACCTCAAAAGGATTGTCGGCATTGGAAAATTCGGGCGAATACCCGCTGTATTGCTGGCTGGTCCACATATTAAAGCCGCTGACGTACACCCGCAATTTGTTGATCCTGGCCCGTTGAGTCACGCGTTGCGGGACGGTATAACCCAGAATTACGCTACGCAGGCGCAGAAAACTGCCGTCTTCAATGAAGAAGTCGCTAACGCGGTAGTTATGGCCGCCGTTGGTGATACGGGGTATTTCGTTACTCGGATTGGCCGGCGTCCAGCGATTGACATAATCTTTTTCCCAGTTATACACCGAAAAACGGAACGCTTTTTTAGCGTTATACACCTTGTTGCCCGTTACGCCGAAGAGGTCGGCTGCAAAATCGAAGCCGGCAACACTAAAACCGGCATTAAAACCGTAAGTCAGCGTGGGGATGGGGCTGCCGAGGTTGGTGCGGTCGTTGCCGTCTACTTTGCCGTCGCCGTTCAGATCGGCATAGCGCAGGTCGCCGACACCTTCATTGCCCAGGCGGGGCGAAGCAGCCACTTCGTCGGCATCCTGAAAAACGCCAAGCACTTTGTAGCCGAAAAAAGAGCCGATCGGCTCGCCTTCGATCGAATGTGTGGCCGGCTCGCCCTGCTGGAAAGCCGCGAAAATTTCGGAGCGCAGGTCATTGAGTTTGATAATTTCGTTTTTCACCGGCGAAAGTATGGCGCCGACGTTCCAGGAAAAACGGCCTGCCTGCCGCCAGTTGAGGGTGATATCCCAGCCGCGGTTGCGCACTTCCGCCGTATTGACCAGCGGGTCGGCGCCCGAACCTACATAGTCCGGAATGGGCACGTTAGCGATAATATCGTAAGTCAGGCGGTTGTACCAGTCGATTTCGCCGGTCAGGCGGCCGTTCAGTATGCCGAATTCGAGTCCGATGTCGGTTTGTTTGGCCGTTTCCCATTTCAGGTCCGGATTGCTGTAGTCAATCAGGGTAGCGCCGGTATTCAATTCTTCCTCCGAACCGAAAATGGCATACAGCCCCGAACGGATCACGCCAAGGCTTGGGTAATAGCGGTCTTTGATACTGTTCTGATTGCCAAGCACGCCATAGCTGACTCGCAATTTCAGCCGGTCGATTACACCAAGATTCTGGATAAAATCCTCCTGCCCGGCATTCCAGCCTATACTGAATGATGGGAATGTGCCCTGCCTGTTGTCTTCGTTAAAACGCGACGAAGCATCCTGGCGTAACGAAGCTGTGAACAAATATTTATCCAGCAACACATAATTTACCCGGAACAATTGGGAAACGATTGCTTCGTGACGGCTGTTGCCAAACCCGGCCTGGTCGGGGTCGATATCCTGCCCCACCAGGTAAAGCAGGTTTTCCCCGGTTCCGGGGAAATTCGTCCGGTTGGCGCCGATATTTTCAATTTGCCATTCTTCGGCGGTATAACCGGCCAGCACATTCAACCGGTGTTTGGCCCATTCTTTTTCAAAAGTGAGCGTTTGTTCCCAAATCCAGCGTTGCTCCCGGCCCAGTCCGGTGCCCAGCCGGTCGTCGATGTTCAATTGGGAAGGGGACACCTGGAACACCGGGGTATAATTTTTATACCGGGTGTTATTCAGGTCGAAGCCGAAGTTGGAGCGAAAAGTGAGATATTTTAAAAACTTGACATCGCCGTACACCGATCCGAAAAAGCGGTTGGCGTTTTCTTTGTTGTCGCTTTTGTAAAATAAATCAGCGGCCGGATTGGCAATGGCCAGGCCGAACGGGGAGGTAGGGTCGGTAAAATTGCCGGCGGAGTCTTTCGGGGCAAATACCGGCGGAATGCGGTAAGCGCCTACAATGGCCACTGTGGGGGCAATTTGTTTGCTGGTATTGGAATAGGCCAGGTTGTTGCCCAGGGTTAGCCATTTATTCAATTTCAATTCGTTGTTGAAACGCGCAGTCACCCGTTCAAATTCAGAATTTTTCAACACCCCCGACTGATTGAAATAGTTGACGCTCATGTTATAGGAGAACTTATCCGAGCCGCCGTTTGCCGCCAACTGAACATTGCCGATCGGCGCCGTGCGAAAGATTTCATCCTGCCAGTTGGCGCCGGCGCCCAGGGCGGCAGGGTTGGGGTAATAGGACTGGTTCGTCAGCTCATTGTACGCCTGCGCAAATTCAGCGGCGTTCATCATGTCGATCTGTTTAGTTATATCCTGCGTTCCGTAGTAAGTGCTCAGGGAAATCACGGCATTTTCCCGTTTTTTCCCGTTTTTAGTCGTGATCAGGATAACGCCGTTGGAGCCGCGCGAGCCGTAGATAGCGGCGGCAGAGGCGTCTTTGAGCACTTCCACCGATTGCACGTCCTGCGGATTGATAAACGACGCGTCGTAGGCGATCATGCCGTCGATCACATACAGCGGGTTGGCGTTGTTCAGGGTGCCGGTGCCGCGGATACGGATAGTGGCGCCCGCGCCGGGTTCGCCCGAGGTGGGCGTCACGTACACGCCGGCGATTTTCCCCTGCAGGGCCTGCTCGATGGATGCCGTGGGTATCTTTTCAATTTCCTGCGTCTTCAGGCTGCCGATGGAGCCGGTGAGGTCGCTTTTCTTTTGGGTGCCGTAGCCTACCACGACCACTTGTTCGAGCACCGTGGGG